>CAZBNJ010000025.1:0-17969 GCA_964493515.1 uncultured Oscillospiraceae bacterium
GGGTTTTCCACACGGGGAAATTCCTTGCAGTACAAGCGGTTCGAGCCAAATTGACAAAAAATGGAAGGCTCCGCAGTCGAAGTAGGGGATGTGGCGAAGAAACCGAAAAGTTGACATAAAACCTGAATACTCGATTGACCGTCGAAAAAGGGAGCGCGGCAGGGACGCGCAAGCAGATTTGTACAAACTGCATATCGCTCTTGCCGATTCGGATGGTGGCGCCGACACTTGACAAACGTGACAAAAAACAGTAGAATACTCGAGAAATCAAGTTTTGGGGGATGTTTGAAATGAAAAAGTTTTTTGCGATTGTGCTTGCGCTTGTGATGGTGCTTGGACTTACGTCCTGCGCCGGCGAGCCGTCGACCTCGACCGAGCCGAGTGCCGCGCCGAGTGACGAGTTTGTCACGCCGTCGCCGAGCGGAGACGTGACGCTGCCTGAAATAGCCGACGGCGAGGTCATGGTGCGCATCTATCTTGCGGACGCCGAGCTGCTCTGCGAAAAGACCACCGCGTACACCGACGGCATGAGCGCGTTCGACGCGTTCAAGACCGTCTGCGAGGGTGAGTCGATAGAGTACACGGCAAGCGACAGCGGCTACGGAACGTATGTCAGCGCGGTCGCGGGGCTTGCCGAGGGCGCGGACGGCGGCTGGAGCGGCTGGACATACAAGGTGAACGGCGAGATGCCGATGGACGGCATCGGCGACCACGCGCTTTCGGGCGGCGACCTGGTGAGCGTGATGTATACCCGCGACTTTGAGGACATAGCCGATCTCTATTGATCGAAAAACGCGACAAAAAACGTGTGGGAGTTTTCCCACACGTTTTTTATTGGTTGTAATCGGATATGCCGTTTGCGTCCATCCAGCCGCGCTTTGCATCCATCAATCGCTGAAGCGACGGGTTGCCGCCAAGCCATCGGTCGAGCGCGAGCAGGTCGTTGTAGGTGAGGTAGGGATAGTCCGCGCCGCCGAATGTTCCGTCGGGATAGCGCGCGTAGTGCAGGTCGCCGTCCGGCTTTATCCAGTCGTCGACGCTCGACTCGACGGCGCGTATCATGCGGTAAGAGGTATCGGCGCAGTCGGCGTTTTCGGTTTTCAGCAGGAACAGCGCCTCGGCGATTTGGTGGTTCAGCGACGAGTGAGTGCGCGCGCAGCCGTCGGGGTGCCAGTAGTCGTCGACGAAGATGCCGCCGGAGCCGTCGTCGGTAGAGCGGGAGAGCGCGTGGTCGCAAAGAAACGCGGCGTAGCGCAGAGCGTCGTCGACAAACGGCTGCACACCTTCCGCGCGGCCGAGTGCGAGCAGAGCGTCGGCAAGCTCGGTGTTGAAGCGCGTGTCGTAGAATCCTGGAGCGACCGAGTAGTCGTTTGCGAGCCAGTTGCTTGTCGGACAGGTCGGTACAAAGCCGTAGCTGTTGTAGTGCGAGCGCTGGATGTCCAGCATCGCGACTGCCATGTTGTGCGCGTCGGCGTTGTCGGTGTTCCGCGCGAGCTTGCCCGCGATGTACGCCGCCGGATTGAGGAAGAAATAGTTGTCGCCGGAGGGGGTGTAGTCGGCGGGCGTGCGGTAGTAGTAGCCGTCTATCGTCATGCGGTTGTCCGCGCCGAACTTACCGAGCGTGCAGCCGAGCATCCAGTCGCTGCCGTCACCGATGTCGCGCGGAGTGAGGTATATCCACCAGTCGGACGCGCCGCCGCCGGGGCAGCCGATGCTGAGCTTGCCGCCGGAGTAGGCGCACGAGCCGTTGAACTCGTCGAGCGCGACATAGTTCGTGCCGTCGAGCGTCGGCTGTTTTGTGCCGTCGACGACCTCCGACGAGCGTGCGAGCGGGGGCTGTACGACCGCGCTGTATCGGCTTCCGCGGACGATGAACGGCGAGGACGAGCTGTCCGGGGTGAGCGCGCCGCTGCGGGTAAGCTGACCGTAGTCGATGGCGTTGAAGCCCTCAAACTCGAGCGAGAACGCGCGGTCGGAGCGCTCTATCCAGAAAAAGCTGCCGTCGGGGAATCGCCATCCCCGCGCGACGCCGCGTTCGAGCGTGACATCGATGCGTTCGATGTCGCCGTCCGACGAGGCGAGCGGGTCGAGGAAGGTCACCTTCGCGCGGTCGCCCTCGGTCAGCATTGAGGCGTAGCTCTTCGCCGAGGTCGGGTCAACGGACAGTCGGGGCAGAAGGAAAACAGCGCCCACAGCCACCACAAGGGCGGCTGCAAGCGCTATAAGAGTTACCTTTCGACCTCTCATCAGCGGTCAAGGGCGTATGCAGCGCACAGCCGAAGCGACGCGCTGAGACCGTCGCGGTGGGTGCGCTCATAGCCGTGTGAGGCGTAGACGCCGGGTCCGATGCAGCCGTGGCGCAGGTGGTAGTAAGAGCGCACCGCCGCACCCGCGTCCGAGCCGTAATAGGGGTACATATCCAGCGCGTGCGGGATGTTCTCACGCTCGCATATCTCCTTCATCGCGGTCACCATGTCGTAGTCGTAGGGCCCGCCGCCGTCGATGACGCATATCGACACCTCACGCTCGGTGCAGACGAGGTCGTCGCCCACGCAGCCCATGTCCAGCGCGATCATCTCGGTGCAGTTTTCGGGCAGTCCGTTTGCCGCACCGGTGCCGACCTCCTCGTGACAGGTAAAGACCAGCCAGACCGCGCGCGTCGGCGCAACGCCCTCGTCCTTGATGTACTTTGCAAGCGAGAGCAGGGTCGCGCAGCCCGCCTTGTCGTCGAGGAAGCGGCTCTTGATATACCCGCCCTCGGTGCGGCGAAAGCGCGGATCAAACGCCACAATGTCGCCGTTTTCCACTCCGGCTTTGCGCGTCTCGTCGGCGGAGGAGGTCACGATGTCGAGCACGACCTGCATCTCGTCGGGGACGCGCTTCTTGTCGGTCAGCGACCCGCCCGCGACATGGGCCGATGGCTCGTTCATCTGAAGTGTGCCCTCTATCTCGCGTCCGCCGCGGGTGATGACCACGCAGTTTTCCGCCTCGTAGCTGCCGAGCGCCGGACCTCCGAGCCGCGCGATGCGGAGCCGGCCGTTCGGCTTGACCGCGCGCACCATAGCCCCGAGCGTGTCGAAGTGGGCGGACAGTATCAGTCCGTCGCCGCGCGAGCAGTCGCCGCCGACCAGACAGTTCACGTTGCCGCGATTGGTTATCTCGGGCGCGTAGCCCATAGCCTCCAGCTGCTCGGCTATCCACTTCGCCGCGCGGTTGGTATATCCGGTCGGGGAGGGGATGGACACCAGCTTTTCAAGCGTGTCGATTTGAAAATCGACGTACTTCTCCGGAATATTCACGGTAAGACCTCCTTAAAAGTTCGCTTCCTTTATCCGCTCGAGCGCGCGGATCGAGTTCTCCTGCGTGCCGAACGACGTTATGCGGAAGTAGCCCTCGCCGCACGGACCGAAGCCCGAGCCGGGAGTGCCGACCACCTGTGCGCGGTCGAGCAGCGCGTCGAAGAACTCCCACGAGGTCATGCCGTTCGGCGTGGACAGCCAGACATAGGGCGAGTGCACGCCGCCGTAGACGGTAAAGCCGAGGTCGGCAAGCCCCTCGCGCAGTATCTTTGCGTTGTTCTTGTAGTATTCTATCGACTGCTTGGCCTGGAGCGCGCCCTCGGGCGTGTATATCGCCGCCGCGCCGCGCTGCGAGATGTAGCTCGCCTCGTTGAACTTGGTGGTCTGACGGCGCGCCCACATGTCGCGGAGCACCGCGCCGTCTATCTTCAGATCCTTAGGCACGACGGTGTAGCCGCAGCGAACGCCGGTAAATCCCGCCGTCTTGGAGTAGCTCTTGAACTCGACGGCGCAGCTCTTTGCGCCATCTATTTCGTAGATCGAGCGCGGCATATCGCCCTCGATGAACGCCGAGTAGGCGGCGTCATAGAGGATGACCGCGCCCTCGCGCAGCGCGTAGTCGACCCACGCCTTGAGCTGGTCATAGCCGATGTGCGCGCCGGTCGGATTGTTCGGGAAGCAGAGATATACGATGTCGGCGTGCTCCTTCGGCGGCTCGGGGATAAAGCCGTTCTGCGCGGTGCAGGGAAGGTAGACGAAGTTCGACCAGCGGCCGCTCTCCGCCGAGTAGTCGCCCGCGCGGCCCGCCATCACGTTTGAGTCGACATAGACGGGATAGACCGGATCGCAGACGGCGACCTTGTTGTCGCGGTCGAACAGCTCGGCAAAGTTGCCGGTGTCGCTCTTCGCGCCGTCGTTGATGAACACCTCGTCAAGCTCGAGCTTCACGCCGAGCGGCTTGTAGTCGTGCTCGATTATCGCACTGCGGAGAAAGCTGTAACCGAAGTCCTCGCCGTAGCCCTTGAAGGTTTTGGCGGCAGCCATGTCCTCGACCGCGGCATGCATCTCGGCGATGACCGCAGGCACGAGCGGGCGGGTCACGTCGCCGATGCCGAGGCGGATTATCTGGGCGTTCGGGTTCTTCTCGACATACTCGTTCGTCTTGACGCGAACGGTGTAAAAGAGGTAGTTACCCGGCATTTTCGCAAAGTTTTCGTTCAGTTTCATGTCAAAATCTCCTTATATCTCAAATTCGCCGCTGAACACCTCGACCGCAGGTCCGGTCATCAGCACGCGAGCGTTCTGCCTGTCCCATTCAACGTTCAGCACGCCGCCGTTGGTGTGCATCTTGCCCTTGCCGTCGCACAGTCCGAGCAACGTCGCGGCGACCAGCGCACCGCAGTTGTTCGTGCCGCACGCCATCGTCTCGCCCGCGCCGCGCTCCCAGGTGCGGATGCGGAAGGTGTTCGGCGCGGTGCGCGCGAGAAACGCCACGTTCGTCTTTTTCGGGAAAGCCGGATGGACTTCTATCGCCGCGCCGACCTCGTGGACTGGGAAGCTGTCAGGATCGTCCACGACCACCACCGCGTGCGGATTTCCCATCGACACACAGGTGACACGGAAGGTTTTGCCGTCCACCTCAAGCGGGCAGTCGAGAGCGAGCTTGCCGTCGCCGAGGGTGGTGGGAATGTCGGCGGGGGTGAGTATCGGCGCGCCCATGTCCACCGTCGCGCCGACGCAGACGCCACCTTCGATGTGCAGCCGGAGCGTCTTTACGCCCGCGAGCGTTTCGACGGTGACGATCGGACTTTTCACGATGCCGCGGTCGTAGACATACTTGCCGACACAGCGGATGCCGTTGCCGCACATCTCCGCGCTCGAACCGTCCGAGTTGTACATATCCATAAAGCAATCGGCGCGGTCACTCGGCTTTATAAGTATCAGACCGTCCGAGCCGATGCCGGTGTGTCGGTCGCTTATCCTGCGCGACAGCGCGGGCGCGCCGGCTATCGTCGTGTCAAAGCAGTTGACATAGACATAGTCGTTTGCGCAGCCGTGCATCTTGGTAAAGCGCATACGCTCACTCCTTTCAATACCATACCAATTTTATACTACCACACTTTGACCGCGAACACAAGAAAAAACACCGAAGCTTTTTGGCTTCGGTGTCTGAGTCAAAGGTTTTACTCGAGCGGGAGGACACGGCCTCCGCCGACGAAATAGCGCGAGTAGTAGCCCGAGTCGAGCGAGTTGATGCTGAGCGGATTGCCCGGCGTGGTCGCGTGGATGAACTGACCGTCGCCGATGTAGATGCCGACGTGGCTTGCGCGGCGAGCCGAGCCGTTGTTGAAGAACACGAGGTCGCCGGGGACAAGCTCCGCGCGCTTTATCACCGTTACGCTGTCCATCTGGGTGGACGCGCCGGGGTTCAGCGTATAGCCGAAGTTTTTGAACACATAGTAGACAAATCCCGAGCAGTCAAAGCCGGTGGACGGCGAGCGGCCGCCGTAGGTGTATTTGGTGCCGAGATACTGCTTGGCAAACGCGATGAGATCGGTGCGCGTCTGACTTACGGTAGTCGGTATAGCCGCGGTGGGCGTCGGCTCGGCCTCGATGTCGACGGTGGCGGCGCTCGGCAGATATGCGGTCGTCGCGGAGACGTAGTCGGGGTGGATGTAGCCCTCGACCTCGTTGCTGATGACGTGATACCAGCCGTTTTCAAAGCCGATTATCGTGACAACGGTGTTTTCGGTAAGCTGTCCGAGCGCGCTCGAATCGGTGCTTGGAGCGGAACGGAAGTTCACCACCGACGCGGTCACCCTGCCGTCGATGGGAGCAACGAACATCGCGTTAGGCGAGTGGGGGAGATACTCGGTCGCCATATAGCCGACGGTGCCGGCGTAGTTCACCTTGCACCAGGTCTCGCCCGGCTGGATGACAACGAGCTGCGCGCCGTTTTCGACGATGGTCACAGTCGCTGCGGACGAGCTTGCTCCGCTGCGAAGGCGCAGTCCGCTCTCGGCGGCGACGGTGCCGACCTCCGCGGCGCTTGCCGAACACATCACGGTCGCGGCGACCAGCGCAAACAGGGCACAGACAAGAATTTTCAACTTCATCATAGCTTATGCTCTCCTTACTTCAGCGCGCGCTCGAGCCACACCGCCGCGAGGTCGAGAGCGGGGTAGAGGCCGTTTTTCTCGGCGCTCTTCTGCACGCGCTCCTTCGGGCGGATGTCCGGATCGGTCGCCTGAAGCTGAAGCGACACCTTGTCAGCTATCTCGAGATCACCCACCTTTTTGGTGGAGATTATCTGGAGCATCGCGATGAAGGGGTCGGTTATGTTGCCGTAGTATATCACGCTGCCGCTGCGGACAAGAGGATATCCGCGCCAGCAGAGTTCGTCGGTCTTTTTCTTTGCCATGAGTTCCTCCTTGGGATGAAATGCGCTTTGTTACCATTTTGTAACTATTTCATTTTACCACGCAAAGCGGGATGTGTCAAGCAAAAATGAAACACAGAAACGAAAACAAGACGGCAAAAGCCGTCTTGTTTTTGGATATTTTGTCGATTACTTGTTTTTCAGGTCGAGGAAGCTCTTGACAAGCTCCTGCATGAGCTCGTCGCGGTCGAGCTTGCGGATGAGCCCGCGCGCGTTCTTGTGGTTGGTGACATAAGTGGGATCTTCGCTCAGCAGATAGCCGACGATCTGGTTTATCGGATCGTAGCCCTTTTCCTCGAGCGAATAGTAGACCGCGCGAAGCACCTCGCGCATATCCGCGCCGTGCTCGTCTTCTATTGGGGTAAACCTGCGCGTCGCGTCCATAACCAACCTCCTTGCGAATCTGCGTTCCTGACTACAAGCTATATTCTATCTCTTTTTTCGCGAGTTGTAAAGAGGAATAGAAAGATTTAATCTGGCTGTAATATTTCTTTTAGCGAAGCGAAGCGCCGTGCTTTTCTTCGACAGCCTTCAGCGCCGCGTTAAAGCGCTCGTCCACCTCCGCGTCGGTGAGCGTGCGGTCGTCCGCGCGGAAGGCAAGCGACATTGCCACGCTCTTCTTGCCGGGAAGTATGCCCACGCCGGTGTACACGTCGAATATCGACGCGTCCACGAGCAGATCGCCCGCCGCCGCGCGGACGGTACCCAGCAGGTCGCCCGCCGGGACGGTCTCGTCGCAGACGACCGCCATATCGCGGGTGGTAGCGGGGAAGCGGGGAAGCGGTTTGAAGGTCGGCTCGGCGCCGCGCGACTCGAGTATCGCCTCGTAGTCCAGCTCGGCGGCGTACAGCTCGGTCTCAACGCCGTAATCCTCGGCGACCGTCGGGTGTATCTGACCGACCACGCCGAGCCTGCGTCCGCCGCAGAACAGATCGGCGCAGCGTCCGGGATGGAAAGTCGTGCCCTCGGTGTTCTGCACCCAGTCGCACTCGGGCAGGTTCATCGACGCGAGCACCGCGTCGACCGCACCCTTCAGCTCGAAGAAGTCGCAGTCGCCGTAAGCGGCGAGAGTCAGGCGCTTCGGCTCGGCGGTAGAGCCGTCCGGCTGCGGGATATAGACCTTTGCAAGCTCGTAGATACGCGCGCGCGCCACGCGGGAGGCATAGTTCTTGCCCGCCGCCTCGAGTATCGAGCCGAGCGCGGTGGTGCGCATGACCGAGCGATCCTCGCCGAGCGGGTTGATGATGCGCAGCGTCTTACGCAGCGGTGAATCCTCCGCGAGGCGCAGACGGTCGGCGAAGTTGGGGGAGGTGAACGAATAGGTGAGTATCTCGGTGTAGCCGAGCGAGCGGCAGACGGCGTTCGTGTTGTTCTCCGCCTGCTGACGCGGGGTGTAGCCGCCCACCGTCGCCGCGCCCATCGCGAGCGTCATCGGCAGCTCGTCGTAGCCGTAGATGCGCGCGACCTCCTCCGCGAGGTCGTTCATTATGCCGACATCCATGCGGAAAGAGGGCACACGGACGATGTGTCCGTCAGCGGTCTTCTCGACGGTGAAGAACAGTCGGCGCAGCGCGGAGACCATGTAGTCCTCGCTGAGGTCGCAGCCGAGCAGCGCGTTTATTTTGTCGCACTCGAGCGGAAGCGTGACCTCCTTGTAGTCGGTGTTGTTCACGTCTATCAGACCGTCGGCGACCTCGCCGCAGCCGAGCAGTTCGACAAGCTCGCAGGCGCGGTCGAGCGCGGGGATGGTGTTCTCCGGGTCGAGACCCTTCTCAAAGCGCGCGGACGCGTCGGTGCGCATACCCAGCGCGACTGCGGTGCGGCGGGTGGTCGCTCCGTCAAAGTTCGCGCTCTCAAAGACGATGGTGGTGGTCTTATCGGTTATCTCGCTCTCCGCGCCGCCCATCACGCCCGCGACCGCCGTGGCGTTCTCGCCGTCGGCGATGACCAGCATATCGGGAGTGAGCGCACGGGGCTTCGAGTCGAGGGTGGACATCGTCTCGCCGGCCTTGGCGCGGCGAACGACGATGCGGCCTCCGCCGAGGCACTCATAGTCGAACGCGTGCATCGGCTGGCCGTATTCGAGCATGACATAGTTGGTTATGTCGACGATGTTGTTTATCGGACGCACGCCTTCAGCACGAAGCCGCTCGCGCATCCACTTCGGCGACGGGCCGATCTTCACGTTCTTGACCACTCGCGCGACGTAGCGGGGGCAGAGCGTCGGCTCGAGCACCTCGACCGACAGATAGTCGGAGATATTGCCGGCGCCGCCCTTGACCACCGGCGTGTGCAGCGTGAGCGGACGCTCAAATGTCGCGGCGGTCTCGCGCGCAAGTCCGATGACCGACAGGCAGTCGGGGCGGTTGGGGGTTATCTCAAACTCAGCGACGTGGTCGTCGAGGCCGAGTATCGGGCGGATGTCGTCGCCGAGCGAATAGTTTTCGGGCAGGACGTCCATGCCCTCGGCGTTGAGCAGCAGGATGCCGTTCGGGTCGCCTGCAGGCAGGTCGCGCTGGTCGAGTCCCAGCTCGCCCATCGAGCAGAGCATTCCGTTCGACTGCACGCCGCGCATGACGGTCGGCTCGATGTGTACGCCGCCGGGGAGGTCGGATCCGGGCAGCGCGACCGGCACCACGCAGCCGGCGGACACGTTTTTCGCGCCGGTCACGATGGTGTACGGCTCGTCCGCGCCGACGTCCACCTTGCATATGACCAGATGGTCGGAGTTTTCGTGCGGGTCGACCGACAGCAGCTTGCCGACGACCACGCCCTGTATCTCGGCTCCGACGTCGGTTATACCCTCGACTATCGAGCCGCTCATCGTCATCTTATAGGCGTATTCGTGGTCGGGTATGTCGCGCACATCCACGAACTCGCCAAGCCATTTTCTCGAAAGATTCATCGTTTCACCCTCCCCTTAAAACTGCGTGAGGAAACGCAGGTCGTTTTCAAAGAACAGACGCAGGTCGCTGACGCCGTAGCGCCACATCGTCATGCGGTCGGTGCCCAGGCCGAACGCGTAACCCGAGTATATCTCCGGGTCGATGCCGCAGATTTTCAGCACGTTCGGATGCACCATGCCGCAGCCGAGCATCTCTATCCAGCCCTCGCCCTTGCACATACGGCAGCCCGCGCCGTGGCAGTTGAAGCACTGCAGATCCATCTCGGCGGACGGCTCGGTAAAGGGGAAGTGGTGCGGACGGAAGCGCACGCGCGTATCCTCGCCGTATATCTTTTTGAACAGCATATCAAGCGTACCCTTGAGGTCGGTCATGGTTATACCCTTGTCCACGACCAGTCCCTCGACCTGATGAAACATCGGACTGTGGGTCGCGTCCACCTCGTCCTTGCGGTAGGTGCGTCCCGGCGCGATAATGCGAAACGGCGGCTGATGCTTTTCCATGTAGCGCGCCTGCATCGCCGAGGTCTGCGTGCGCAGCAGCAGGTCGTCGGCAAAGTAGAACGTGTCCTGCGGCTCGCGCGACGGATGGTTTTCCGGCGTGTTCAGCGCGGTGAAGTTGTAGAAGCTGGTCTCCACGTCCGGACCGTCGATTATCTCAAAGCCCATGCCGAGGAAGATGTCCTTGACCTCGTCGAGAAGCGATGCCATCGGGTGCTTGTGACCAAGCTCGTGCTTTGTGCCGGGCAGGGTCACGTCCACCGCCTCCGACTTCAGCTTCGCAGCCATCGCGCGCTCGCGCAGCGCAGACGACATCTTGCTGAACTCGGTCTCTATCTTCTCGCGGACTTCGTTTGCGAGCGCGCCTATCTTCGGGCGCTCGTCCGCCGACAGCTTGCCCATCTCCTTGAGCACCGCCGTCAGTTCGCCCTTGCGTCCGAGGAAGCGGACCTTCAGCTGCTCCAGCTCCTCCGACGACGCGGCGCGGTCGAATGCCTCCAGCGCCTCGCGGCGAAGCGATTCCAGTTTTTCGCGCATATCCTTACCTCCTAAAAATAAAAGCCCCCGCCCACATTGGGGCGAAGGCGAGCTTCGCGGTACCACCCAACTTCGGCGCGGAGATGCCCGCACCCTCGTTTTCGGCGCTGTAACGTGCGCTCACACGTCGCCGCCTACTCGAAACCTTTCAGCGACGCGGCTCACGGACGAACTTCGCGGCGGATACTCGCGCGGCGGGCTTGCAGCCGATGACCCTGCCTCTCTTGGCGCTTTCAAAGCCGTTACTCTTCCGGTCAAAGCCTTTTACAAATACTGATTATAAGTTGAAAACTCGCGTTTGTCAAGCGTTTTATCGATGATCCATGCGTATTTCTTCGCCGTCGCGGGTGACGAGCTTTATCGCGCGCTCGACCTCGCTTCGGGGACGCATGACCTCGCGGCCGCAGGTGGTGCAGCGCAGCTTGAAGTCCGCGCCGACGCGGGTCACCTCCCACACGCGTCCGCCGCAGGGATGCGGTTTTTTCAGCGTCAACAGATCGCCTATGCGAATGTCCATTTTGTCACGCTCCTGTGCGATATTTTCCGCCTGAAATGGGCAGAATACGGTGTGAAAACGAAAAAGGAGTGATAGTTTTGGAGAAATTTGTAACCGCGGTGTTCGACTCGGTCGACTCCGCCGACT
The DNA here is from genome assembly GCA_964493515.1 of uncultured Oscillospiraceae bacterium. GTDB lineage: Bacteria > Bacillota > Clostridia > Oscillospirales > JAAYOS01 > CANRIN01. The sequence goes on from CAZBNJ010000025.1 coordinate 11,322, forward strand.
TTGCCCGCGCACGACTGGACCGCAGCGGCGTTCGCATGTCGCGATACGAGACGTTCGAGACGCATCCGGACACGCGCGACGATCTGGAGGTCGTGATAAACCCCGATTTCGCGGCATCCTCAAACACCATCGACGAGAACTGGGGATCGCTTGCCGGTGCCAACACGATGAACTACGGCGGGTTTCTTTTCGTCCACAAGCACGGTGAAAACGGCGCCGCGTCGATGAGCGTCATGCCGCACGACAAGGGCGAGAAGGCGACCGGCCGCAAGGAGGTGCTCATGCGGGTGCTGGTAGACGAGCGGGATGTCGCGCTGTGCGAGGCGGTGCTGACCAGCGAGCACGCGTCGCGGGTACGCATCGGCTAAGTGGTCTATTTGTCCGTCCCGAGGCATAGGCTTGAAACGCAATTACGCCAAAAGAAGGGACGGAAGAAGACCATGCGGGAAAGATATCTGCCGGAAGGAAGCCGCGTTGCAAGTGCGCGCAACCGTGAGCTTATATCGAGCGACGAGGGGCTTGCGCGCGCGCACTCGAGCGGAGAGATACTGGAGGCGCGGGCGGTTCGCTGCGACGCCGATCGAAACCTTATCGTCGATCTCGGCGGTCGAATGGGGATAATACCGCGTTCCGAAGCCGCCGCGGGAGAGGATGTGCGCGACATAGCGATAATATCGCAGGTGGGAAAGCAGGTGTGCTTCAAGCCTATCGCAAGCCACGGCGGCGTGCCGATACTCTCCCGACGCGCGGCGCAGGAGGAGGCTATCGCCTACTTCATGCGCGAGCTCATGCCGGGGGACGTGCTGCCGATACGCGTCACGCATCTCGAACCGTTCGGCGCGTTTGTCGATGTCGGCTGCGGAGTGCCGTCGCTCATCGGGATAGAAAACATCTCGATAAGCCGCATATCCCACCCGTCCGACCGCTTCGAGGTGGGACAGACCGGCTATGCGGCGGTGCTGTCGGTCGAGCGAGACAAGGGACGGATAAACCTGACCCACCGCGAGCTGCTTGGTTCGTGGGAACAGAACGCCGAGCGGTTCGGAGTGGGGGAGACGGTCGCGGGAGTGGTGCGCGGGGTGGAGGAGTACGGCGCGTTCATCGAGCTTGCGCCGAACCTGTCCGGACTGACCGAGCGCCGCGAAGGACTTGAGGAAGGCGACGGCGTTTCGGTGTACATAAAGTCGATAAACCCCGAGCGGATGAAGATAAAGCTGCTTGTCATCGAGCGGCTGGACACAAAGACTCGCGTGCCGCTCGAGTATTTCATCACCGACGGTCACATCGACCGCTGGCGCTATTCGCCTGAGATCTGCGACAAAAAGACGATAGAGAGGGTGTTCGACGGCAGTTACGGGATATAGTCGAACTCCAGCTCGCCGATGACCACCGCGTCGCCCTCCTTGATGCCCGCCTTCTCGAGACGGCGGAACATACCGCTCTCGCGGAGCATACGCTCGAACCACAGTCGGTTTTCGAGATCGTCGAAGTTCACGTCGCGGCCCACGCGGTCGAGCCACTCGCCTTCGAGGTAGTACACGCCGTCCTCGACGGTTATCTCGACGTCCTCCGGACGTCCGAGCGTGACCTCCGGCTCGACGTACTCCGGCTCGTAGTGCTCGATGGGGGGCAGCGTCTCAAGCTGCCTCGCGATGGCATAGATGAGCTGCTGCACGCCCGCGCCGGTCGCGGCGGATATCTCGTAGTATTCGTAGCCGCGCTCGACGGCGAGCCTGCGGAAGGCCTCCGCCGCGTCCGCCGAGTCGTCGGTGACAAGGTCGCTCTTGTTTGCGGCGACTATCTGCGGACGGGAGGCGAGCGTCTCCGACCAGTCGGCAAGCTCGCGGTTTATCACCTCAAAGTCAGCCGCCGGATCGCGGTATTCGCTGCCGGACACGTCTACGAGGTGCACGAGCAGCCGACAGCGGTCGACATGGCGCAGGAAGTCGTGACCGAGGCCCGCGCCGTCGGCAGCGCCCTCGATAATTCCAGGGATGTCCGCCATGACAAAGCTTGTTGTGTCGTCCACCCGCACGACGCCGAGGTTCGGCTGCAGGGTGGTGAAGTGGTAGTTCGCAATTTTCGGACGCGCCGCGGAAACCGCCGCGAGCAGCGTCGATTTGCCGACATTCGGGAAGCCGATAAGTCCCACGTCGGCGATGAGCTTCAGCTCGAGCGTTATCTCGCGGAATTCGCCGGGAAGTCCGCTCTTAGCAAAGCGCGGAGTCTGGCGGGTGGCGGTCGCGAAGTGCTGGTTGCCCCAGCCGCCGCGTCCGCCCTTTGCCGCGACCCAGTCGGCGCCGTCGGACATATCGTGCATTATCGCGCCCGACTCGGTGTCGCGGATGACCGTGCCGCGCGGCACCTTGATTATCAGATCGTCGCCTCTGCGGCCGCTGCACCGCTTTCCCTGGCCGTTTTCGCCGGAGGGAGCGGTGTATTTGCGCGTGTAGCGGAAGTCCATCAGCGTAGCCATGTGGTCGTCTACGCGCAGAACGATGTCGCCGCCGTTGCCGCCGTCGCCGCCGTCCGGTCCGCCCGCCGCTACATACTTCTCACGGTGAAAGCTGACAGCGCCGTTGCCGCCGGCTCCTGCGCGTATCGAAATTTTCGCGGTATCAATGAAATTTGCGCTCAAATCAGGTTCGCCTCCCTTGCTGTGCGCCGACCCATACCTCGTAGCCCGACTCGTTCGGATAGACGGTCACGACCGTCGTAAGTCCGTCTGCCGCCGGTCGCTCGAGCCACACCGTGCCGCTTATCGTCTCGTCGCGGACAAAGCCCTCGTCCGCGATGAGCGCCGCCGAGTAGGCGTCGATGTCCTCCTGCGGCGTGTCCGACGTATAGGAGTAGACCGACCAGTATTTGCCGGCGCCGGACGTGGTGTAGTAGTCGACAAGCGTGCGCCTGCCGATGGCAGTATATATTGTTGGAACGACGTCCTCCGAGTATTCACCCTCGGCGACGAGCACCGAGTACCAGCCGAGCTGCTCGCGCGACTTGAGGCTCTCGTCCTGCTGCGAACAGCGCCCGGTGAACATCGCGACGAGTATCGCGACGCAGACGACGAGCATCACGCCCGCGATAAGCGAGCGCTTGCGCTTTGACGACTTTGTCTTGTCGGTCTGATTTGTCTGATTCTCTGCCATGATTTCCTCCGAATAAATGCGAAAAAGCGGCTCCGAACAGGTCGAAGCCGCCTCTCACTTCTGCTAAAGGATTACTCCTCGATCGCGTAGACCGAGACCTGCTTGCGGTCGCGGCCGAGGCGCTCGAAACGCACCTTGCCGTCGACGAGCGCGAAGAGCGTGTCGTCGCCGCCCTTGCCGACGTTGGTGCCCGGATGGATCTTGGTGCCGCGCTGACGGACAAGGATGTTGCCCGCGAGCACGAACTGACCGTCCGCGCGCTTCGGTCCGAGACGCTTCGACTCGCTGTCGCGGCCGTTGCGGGTGGAGCCGACGCCCTTCTTGTGAGCGAAGAACTGAAGTCCGAGATTAAGCATTTTGCTCTACCTCCATAACTGAGATGTTTTCGGGATATTCGTCGCTAAGCTCTCGCATAAGCTCGGCAAAGCCCTCGAATATCGTGGCTGCGCGCTTATCGTCGGTCGCTACCGAAAGATATGCGCGGCGTTCGTCCTGTTCGATTTTGCTTTTTACAAGCATTAAATCGAGCTGTGCGCAGATAAGACGAAATGATGCGGTAATCGCGGCACACACAATGTCCGCGCCCGCGTCCGCGTATCCGCTGTGTCCCTCCGCCTCGACGCGAACTGTCGCACCGGCGCGGCGGGTGAGTCGGATGCGGGTCATCAGCCCTTGATCGACTCGATCTGCAGGCGGGTGTACGGCTGACGATGTCCCTGACGGCGGCGATAGTTCTTCTTCGCCTTCATCTTCTGGACGATGATCTTCTTCGACTTGCCGTTCTTGATCACCTTTGCCGAGACGCTTGCGCCGTCAACTGTCGGAGCGCCGAACTTGGAGTTTTCTCCGTCGACGACCGCCAGGACCTGGTCGAAGCTCACGGTCTCACCTTCGGCGGCACCGAGCTTTTCGACGAAGATGACGTCGCCCTCGGTGACCTTGTACTGCTTGCCGCCGGTCACGAAAATGGCTACCATTTGTGCAAATACCTTCTCTCAAATTAAGTCTCGCTCTTGCAGGCGGGCGCAATTCACCCTTGAAAGCCTGCTCGATGCGGCAAAATCTATTATATAGAGTGAAAACGGGTTTGTCAACACCAAATTAGACGAAAATTTCCTTGCGCTAACAGCACAAAAGTGGTAATATTTAGAGAACGTGGCGAAACGGAGGGTGATTTCGAGTGGCTGAGAGGGCATCGAAAGTCTTTGCGAGACTGATTTTTGCGCTGGTCGCGGCGCTGTATGTGGGCATTTTGGCGGCATGGGTGAACGTGGAGTGGGACAGCTCGATAGCCATCCGAGTGGTCGGGATAGCGCTGGGAGTGTGCGGGATAGCGATACTTTTCGGCGGGATAAAGCCGGATATCAAGCTGAAAGACGGCAAAATCGCGCTGATTTTGGCGGCGGTATGCTTCGCGGTGAAGCTGGTCGCCGTGCTGCGCTGGCGGGTCGAGCCGTCCGCCGACTATGCGACCTTTGCCACGACGGCGAGTGACCTCGCGCGGGACGGCAGCATCTCACTGCACAGATATGTTGCGCTGTTCCCGCATATCTACGGATATTCGGCGTTTTTGTCGGTGTTTTATCGCGTTTTCGGTGATGGACAGCTCGTCGCGCCGATCGTAAACGCGGGACTGTCGGCACTGACCGCCGCACTGCTTTATCTGTTGATTCGGAGATATTCTGACAAGAAAAACGGCATTTTGGGCGCGTTTTTGTGGATAATCTGTCCGTCACAGACGCTTTACAACATCTATGTCCTGAGCGAACCGCTGTACACCGCCGAGCTGGTCGGCGCGATGCTGCTCTGCGACACACTGCGCACGAGGCTCAAACCCGCTGCGGCGCAAGGGATCCGCGGTACACTGGGTATCGCGGCGGGACTGGGCGCGCTGCTCGCGGCGGTGCAGCTTGTGCGGCCGATCGGCACGATAATCGTCATCGCGCTCGCCGGAACGCTGCTTGTCATCGACCTGCCCTACGACCTGAGGACGGCGGCAAAGCGGGTCAGCGCGCTGGCGGTCGTGGCGGTCGTAATGCTTTGCGGCACAAGGCTTGTGGGCCTGCGGATAGACGCGGCACTCGGCGAGCCGGCGGCGCACAGCGTCGGATACAGCTACGCCGTCGGGCTGAACGAAAAGAGCGGAGGTCGTTGGGACGCGGACGTTTCGGCGCGACTGATGGCGTACAGCGACGAGGATGGCGCGTCTGCGGACTATGCCCAGAGCCGCATGATGGACGAGGTAAAATCACTGATAAAATTGGGCAAAATAAACTACATTTCACTCTTTAAGACGAAGTTTGAGAACCTATTGTCGCACGACAACTCGGCCGTGACCAGCTACGGCACAAAGGTGTTCGCGCGGCAGGAGCTGTTCGCCGACATGTGCGACTTCTTCTGGCTTTTGACGGCGCTGCTCGCGGCTGTCGGCGCGGTGTGCGCGATCGTCAGAGGTGAGCGCGGCGCGTTGCTTGTCACGTCGCTGTACGGCTTCGGGCTGGTCGCGGCGCAGATGCTCGTCGAGGTCGCGATTCGCTACCACTATTCGCTCTATCTCGCGACCATCCCACTCGCGGTGTATGGTTTGCGAACTATTTCGGGTCTATCTCGGAGGAAAAGGGCATGAACGGATATAAAGAGGCACGAAAAGTCTCGATTGTGACGATAATTGCAAACGCGGTGCTCGCGGTCGCGAAGCTGGCAGTGGGACTGGTAGCGGGCAGCGTGTCGGTGCTGTCCGACGCGGTCCACACCTTCAGCGACGTGGGCACGACCTTTGCTGTGATGGTCGGAATAAAACTTGCGTCGTCAAAGGCGGACAGCGACCATCCCTATGGGCACCAACGGATAGAGAGCCTTGCGTCGGTGCTGCTCGCGATAGCGCTGGGCGGCACGGCGGTGCTCATCGGAGTGGAGGGCGCGCAGAAGCTGTGGAGCGGCGAACGCGCCGACCCGTCGATTGCCGCGCTGATAGTGACCGTGCTGTCGATTGGCGCCAAGGAGTGGATGTTCCGCTACACCAGGGCGGCGGCGAATCGACTGAACTCGTTGTCGCTCATGGCGGACGCGTGGCACCACCGCACCGACGCGGTCAGCTCGGTGGCGGTACTTATCGGCGTGGGCGGCAATATGTGCGGCGTGTGGTGGCTCGAGCCGGTCGCAGCCATCGGGGTGTCGCTGCTGATACTCAAGGCGGCGGTAGACATACTGCGCGGGGCCTTTTCACAGCTTACCGACCGCAGCCTCGCACAGGAGGATCTGGACAGGATAAGCGACATCGCGCGCGCGACCGACGGCGTGAAAGCGGTTGACGATCTGCGCGCGAGAATAAGCGGCAACGTGGCGTTCGTGGACATCGACATCGCGGTGGACCGCACGCTCAGCGTCGAGGCCGCGCACGAGATCGCCGAAGCGGTACACGATGGCGTGGAGGCTGCCGGACTGCGCGTCCAGCACTGTATGGTGCACGTCAATCCGTGGTACGGGGAGTGACTTTCAG
>CAZBNJ010000025.1:18069-22077 GCA_964493515.1 uncultured Oscillospiraceae bacterium
TCGACGCGCACCGCATAGACGCCGTAGCGCGGCGCGAGCACGCCGTCGGGAATGGGCAGGTTGGCGGTGGGAAAGCCGAGCGTTCGGCCGAGCGCGCGACCGTGTTCGACCGTACCGCCGAGTATGTGCGGATGACCGAGAAGGCGCTGCGCCGCAAGGGTTTCGCCCTGTTCGAGCAGATGGCGGATGCGGGTCGAGCTGACCGCCTCGCCGTCCGCGCGGACCTCGTCGACCACAACGCAGTCGAGGCCGAGGCGCTCGCAGTCGTTCCGCAGCGTCTCAGCCGTTCCGCGCGCGCCGTCGCCGAAGGTGTAGCTGCGTCCGCAGACCAGTCCGCGCGCGCCGAAATCGGTGACGAGCATCGGCACAAACTCTTGCGGCGCAAGGGTTTGCATATGGTAGTCGAATTTCAGCTCAAACACTTTGTCAATGCCGAAAAATCGTTTCAGGATGTATCGGCGGTCGTCCGGCGAGTTGATCAGCCGCGTATCGCCGCGCCCGAACGCCGAGGCGGGCGAGCGGTCGAGCGTGCAGACGGCAGGGGTCAAACCGTTGGCGCGAGCCATCTCCAGCGTTTCGCGAAGCAGCGCGGCGTGACCGATATGTATGCCGTCGAAGAATCCGAGCGCCAGGGCGTAGGGCATTTCAGTCCACCTCGAAAAAGTTTTTTTGCGTGCTGAGCGTGCCGTCGACGACCCGCCCAAGCATCAGAAATTCGCCGTTCGGAGCGTAGACGCGATACTCGCCGTCCGGTGAGTCGGTGCGCACGTTCGCGCCTACGCGGACGCGGCTTTCGCCCTCCACGGAGACGGTGAGCGCGGGAAGGTCGCTCCACAGCGAGTCGACCGGCATGAGCGGCGTGTTTTCGTTCAGATTTTCGAGAGAAATCGCGTCATTCAACGTGAATCTGCCGGTTTTTGTGCGTCGAAGCGCACACATCGCGGCACCGCATCCGAGCGCCCTGCCGATGTCGTCGATGAGCGTGCGGATGTAGGTGCCCTTTGAACAGTGGACGTCTATCGTGTGCATATAGTCCTCAAAACCGAGATATTCTATCGAAAATATCTCTATTTCACGCGATTTTCGTTCGACTTCCACGCCTTTGCGCGCAAGCTCATAGAGCTTTTTGCCGTCCACTTTTATCGCCGAGTACATCGGCGGGGTCTGCTGCTGTTTGCCGACAAATCGTTGCAAAATCGCGCGTACATCGGCGGAATCGACCTGCTTATCGCTGCGTTCAATCACTTCGCCGGTGGTGTCCTGCGTGTCGGTGCGGATGCCGGTGACGAAGCCCGCGCGGTAGGACTTGTCCGCGTCAAGAAGCATTCCGCTGGCACGGGTCGCGCGGCCGACGAATATCGGCAGAACGCCGGTCGCCATCGGGTCGAGCGTGCCTCCGTGACCGACGCGTTTCATCCCGAGCGCGCGGCGGACACGGCTCACGACCCCTTGGGAGGTAAGCCCTTCCGGCTTGTCGATAAGAAGTATGCCGCTGCGGCTCATAGGTCGCCTATCTCGGCGCGCACGGCGGAGAGGACCGCCTCGTACGCCTCGTCGTGGCTCATACGAAGCGTCGCGCCCGCCGCCGCGGCATGACCGCCTCCGCCCAGCCGCTCGACTATCTTCGCGCAGTTCAGCCCGGGCAGGCTGCGCATCGACACCCGCCAGCTGCCGTCCTTCGAGTCGCGCATGAGTATGCTGAGCCGCACGCCCTCGATACTGCGAAGCATCGACGCGATGCCCTGTGTGTCGTCGTCGGTCGCGCCTATCTCCGCAAGCTGCGCGAGCGTGTAGCCGCTTATCGCGACCTCGCCGCCGCGAAGGAACTGCGCGCCCTCCAGCACCAGCGATTCGAGCTGAAGCTGCGCGCGGCGCTTGGTCTCGACGAATTTGCGGTTTATCTCGTAGAAGTCGATGCCGCTCGATATCAGCTCCGCCGCAACCGAGTGCGTCCGAGGGGTCACCGACGAGTAGAGAAAGCAGCCGGTGTCGGTCACCGTGCCGAGATAGAGCGGCAGCGCAATATCCTGCGAAAGCGTTGCGCCGAGCAGCTTTGTGAGCAGGAAAACTATCTCGCAGCACGCCGGGGCGTCCGCCTCGATGTGGGATTCGGCGGCGGTCAGACTGTTGGTGCCGTGGTGGTCGATGCACAGGTCGATCCTGCCTTCGTACACCCGCTCCTCCGGCGTGAGCATATTGTCCGCAGCGACATCGACCGAGCAGACGAAATCGGGCGAAAAGTCGTCGGGAGCGAAGTATTTCGCGACATAATCGGCGAGTTTCGGGGTGATTTCGCTGTTTCGCATGACATATGCCGTCTTGCCGACCGAGCGCAGCGCGGCGCACAGTCCCGCCGACGAGCCGACGGTATCGCCGTCCGGGTGCGTGTGAGTGAGTATGAGGATGTTATCCGCCGCCAGAAGCCTTGCGGCGCAGTCGTTTAAGGTTATCTCAGCGCCCATTATTCGTCCTCCTTATGCTCGCTTTCTACCTGTTTCATCACCTCGAGAATGTGCGTGCCGCGCTCGATAGAGCGGTCGTAGGTGAACCGAAGCTCGGGCGTTGCGCGGAGCTGCATACGGTGCGCAAGCTCGCGCCGCAGGAATCCCGCAGCCGACCGCAGCCCTTGCGCGACCTCCTTCTCGCTGCCGCCGAGCACGCTGAAGTAGACCTCGGCGCGGCTGAGGTCGCTTGCCGCGTCCACGCGGGTGATGCTCACAAGTCCGCTGCTGAGCCGCGGGTCCTTGAGAGAGGGGAGAAGTTTTGCCAATTCGTTGCGGATTTCCTCGTTTATTCGGTCGATTCGTGCCATTTCATATCCTCCGAGTTGCAAACAGCGGGCGACCGTGTCAGCCGCCCGCCGTGGTGATTTTGTGTCAGCGCTCGATCTCCACCATGCGGAAGGCTTCGATGATGTCGCCCTCCTTAATATCGGTGAAATTCTCGATGCTTATACCGCATTCGTAGCCGCTCGCGACCTCGCGCACATCGTCCTTGAAGCGCTTGAGCGATGCCATCGCGCCCTCGTGGACGACGATGCCGTCGCGAACGATGCGCAGCGTGGCGCCGCGAAGGATCTTGCCGTCGACGACGTAGCTGCCCGCGACGGTGCCGATGTTCGAGGCGCGGAACACCTGACGCACCTCGGCGCGGCCAAGCTCCTCCTCCTTGAACTTCGGGGCAAGCAGACCCTTCATCGCGGCTTCTATCTCGTCGAGGCACTCGTAGATGACGCGGTAGAGACGCATATCCACGCCGTTTCGCTTTGCGTTGTCCGAAGCCGCTGAATCAGGTCGGACGTTGAAGCCGACGATTATCGCGCCCGCGGTCTGCGCGAGCAGGACGTCGCTTTCGTTTATCGCGCCGACGCCGGTGTGGATTATCGACACGCGCACCTCGTCGTTGGACAGCTTCTCGAGCGACGCCTTGAGAGCCTCCGCCGAGCCCTGAACGTCCGCCTTGACGATGACGTTGAGATCCTTGACCTCGCCCTCCTGTATCTGGGCGAAGAGGTCGTCGAGCGTGACCTTCTGCTGCGGCTTTGCCGCCTCCTGTTTTGCCGCCTCGATGCGCTCTGCCGCAAGCTCGCGAGCCATGCGCTCGTCCTCGACCGCGTGGAAGCTGTCGCCCGCCGCCGGAACGTCGGCAAGTCCCGCGATCTCCACCGGGGTGGACGGGCCGGCCTCGTTCAGCTTGCGTCCGCGATAGTCGGTCATCACGCGCACGCGTCCGACCGCCGTGCCGGCGATAAGAATGTCGCCCGACTTGAGCGTGCCGTTCTGCACGAGCAGCGTCGCCACCGGGCCGCGACCCTTGTCCAGCCGTGCCTCTATGACCGTGCCCTGTGCGCGGCGGTTCGGGTTTGCTTTCAGTTCCTTCATCTCGGCGGTGAGCAGCAGCATTTCAAGCAGGTTGTCTATGCCGTCGCCGGTCAGCGCCGAGACCTTGCAGACGATGGTCTCGCCGCCCCACTCCTCGGGCACCAGCTCGTACTCGGTGAGCTGCTGC
>CAZBNJ010000026.1:0-20404 GCA_964493515.1 uncultured Oscillospiraceae bacterium
AATGATAAATCCGAACCCGTCCCCCACTTGGAGGACAGCGTTCGGATTATCATGAGATGGTCCGAGTGACAGGATTCGAACCTGCGGCATCCTGCTCCCAAAGCAGGCGCGCTACCAACTGCGCTACACCCGGATGTTGCGGCGTGAGCCGCATTTATTAGATTATATCACGCGCCGCTGCGCTTGACAAGCGTGTTGTTTGCCCGAAGCGACGCTCATTTCAGCTTTTCAAGCGCTTTGACCACAAGGTCGCACGCCGCGTCCACCGTCGCCTGCTCCAGACCCTCGGTCATCACGCGCACGAGCGGTTCGGTGCCGCTGGGACGCACCAGGATGCGACCCTCGCCGAGCATCGCCTCCGCGTCGGATATCGCCTGCTTTATCTCCGGAAGCTCGGCAAGCGTGTGTTTCAGCTCACCGGGCACGCGCACGTTTTTCAGCACCTGCGGATAGTTCGCTATCTCGGTGTCCAGCCAGCTCGCCTTGCCGCCGCTCGACGCCAGCAGTCCGAGGTACTTCAGCGCGGTGAGCTGTCCGTCACCGGTGGTCGCGTCGTCCAGGAAGATGAGGTGTCCCGACTGCTCACCGCCGAGGTTATAGCCGCCCTTTTTCATCTCCTCAAGGACATATCGGTCGCCCACGGCGGCGGTTATCACGCTCAGACCGTTTGCCTTTGCGAACTTATGAAATCCGAGGTTTGACATGACGGTGGCAACGATGGTGTTGTGCTTCAGCGCGCCGCGTCGCATCATCTCGCGCCCGACGACTGCCATGATGTGGTCGCCGTCCACCGTGTCCCCCTTCTCGGTCACAACGAGGCAGCGGTCGGCGTCGCCGTCGAACGCGACACCCACGTCATATCCGCCCGCGACCACCATCTTCGCGAGACGGTCGAGATGAGTCGAGCCGCAGTCGAGGTTGATGTTTATGCCGTTCGGCGTGTCGCAGATTATGTCCACGTCTGCCGCGAAGTCGTCAAACAGGTCGTGGGAGGTGACGCTTGCCGCGCCGTTCGCGCAGTCGACGAGGATACGCAGCCCCTTCAGGTCGTTTATCGCGCAGGATTGCAGGTGCTTGACATAGCGGCGGACGGCGGTCGGATCGGTGCGCACACGACCGATGTGCTCGCCGGTCTTGGGTGCGCCGCCTGCCTTCATGCGGGCTTCGATGCGGTCCTCAATCTGGTCGGGGAGCTTGCAGCCGTCGCCGCCGAATATCTTTATGCCGTTGTCGCCGAACGGATTGTGCGACGCGGATATCATCACGCCAGCGTCCGCGCCCAGCTCGCCGATGAGGTACGCGACGCCGGGGGTGGGGATGGTGCCGAGAAGCAGCACGTCCGCGCCGGCGGAGCAGATGCCCGCAGCGAGCGCACTTTCGAGCATATCGCTTGAAATGCGCGTGTCCTTGCCGATTATCACAAGCGGACGACCGCCGTGCGAGTCCACCTCGGTCAGCACCTCCGCGGCGGCTTGACCGAGCTCGAGCGCGAGCCGCGCGGTCAGGGTTTCACCGGCTGCGCCTCGAACGCCGTCCGTACCGAAAAGTCGTGCCATATCAAACACTCCCGTCTAAATAGATTACAGATTATCGAGCGACTGCTGCGTAAAGCCGCCGTCGTTTCCCTGGAAGGGGATGCCCAGGTGCTCGTACGCCGACTTGGTCGCCATGCGTCCTCGCGGCGTGCGCTGGATAAAGCCGAGCTGCAGCAGATACGGCTCGTACACGTCCTCGAGCGTGACCGATTCCTCGCCGATGGTCGCCGCGAGCGTCTCAAGTCCGACAGGGCCTCCGCCGAAGTGGAAGATGATGTTCTCAAGCATACGGCGGTCGGTCTTGTCCAGACCTATCGCGTCCACCTCGAGCATATCGAGAGCCGCGTCCGCGACCTCGCGGGTTATCACGCCGTCGGCTCGCACTTGCGCGTAGTCGCGCACGCGTTTGAGCAGTCGGTTGGCGATACGCGGAGTGCCGCGCGAGCGCCGAGCTATCTCGACCGCGCCCTCCGGCTCGATGGGTATGTCGAGTATCGACGCCGAGCGGGAGACGATCTTCGCAAGCTCCGCCGCTGTGTACATCTCAAGCCGAAGCACCGTGCCGAATCGGTCGCGAAGCGGCGCGGTAAGCTGTCCCGCGCGCGTCGTGGCTCCGATGAGGGTGAAGTGCGGCAGGTCGAGACGTATCGACCGCGCGCTCGGGCCCTTGCCGATGATTATGTCCAGCGCGTAGTCCTCCATGGCGGGGTAGAGTATCTCCTCCACCGCGCGGTTGAGACGGTGTATCTCGTCGATGAACAGTATGTCAAACGGGGCGAGGTTTGTAAGCAGTGCAGCAAGGTCGCCCGCCTTTTCAATGGCGGGACCGGAGGTGATGCGGATGTTCGTGCCCATCTCGTTTGCGATGACGCCAGCGAGCGTGGTCTTGCCCAGTCCCGGAGGGCCGTACAGCAGGATGTGATCCATCGCCTCGCCGCGCTGTTTTGCCGCTTCGATAGCGATGGACAGATTGTCCTTTGCCTTTGCCTGACCTATGTACTCCTCGAGTGTTTTCGGGCGCAGTGTCGCGTCCTGGTCGTCGCTCTGGTTGTATGTCGGTGAGACTATTCGTTCGTCCTGATCGTCGAATTCGATGCTCATTTTGCGCCCTCCCTGTTTCCTTGATATTCAGTCGTTCACTGACGGCTCAGCTTCTTCAGCGCAAGCGCCACTATCTCCTCGGTGGTAAGCGCCGACGCGTCTATGCCCTTCAGCGCCGCCGATATTTCGCTGCGGTCAAATCCGAGCACCGACAGCGCCTGTTCCGCCTCCGCCGCCGCTCCGCCGAGCGGTACGAAGCTGCCGCCTGCCGCCTTCGCAGCCTCCAACTGTTCCTTTTTCATCTTATCGCCAAGTTCCAGGATTATGCGCTGCGCTATCTTTTTTCCGATGCCCTGCGCCGATGTCAGCGTGCGCTCGTCGCCGGTGATGACCGCAAGCGCCAGCTGTTCGGGCGTTGCGGCAGAGAGTATCGCAGCGGCTGCTTTCGGGCCGACCCCGCTTATCGAGATGAGCATGCGGAAGCAGCTCAGCTCCTCCTGCGTTGCAAAGCCGTACAGGTCGAACGCGTCCTCGCGTATCGACTCGTGGATGAACAGCCGCGCGCGCTCGCCAACGCGAAGCCCTCCGACGGTGTTCAGCGTAGTCTGCACGGCATAGCCCGCGCCGTTCACGTCGATGACCGCGAGATTCGGCTCGACGAGCGCGACCTTTCCTTCGAGGTAGTAAAACATATCAAGACCTCCTAAATCAATCTCTGATCCATGCCGGACGCGTGCGCGTAGCATATCGCGACCGCCAGCGCGTCGGCTGCGTCGTCCGGACGGGGGACCTTCTCAAGCCCCAGCATCCGGCGGGTCATCTCCATCACCTGACGCTTCTCCGCCGCGCCGTAGCCGGTGACCGCCTGTTTGACCTGCATCGGGTTGTACTCGTATATCGGCAGTCCGGCGCGTCCGCACTCGAGCACGAGCACTCCGCGCGCGTGGGCGACCGCTATGCCGGTGGTGATGTTCTTTGAAAAGTAGAGTATCTCCATCGCCGCGACGTCCGGCTTGAACATGGCGATAAGCTCCTGCATATCGTGCGATATCTCCATCAGCCGCAAGCTCAGCGGTTGATGCGCCGCCGTGGTTATCGTGCCGTGGCGCTGGTGGACGAACCGTCCGTTTTGATAGTCGATAACGCCGTAGCCCACCGTCGCGACGCCCGGGTCTATGCCAAGTATCCTCATGCCTTCAGATACCTGTCCAGCGCGAGCAGCACGCCAAGCTTGCCGCTCTCAAACGTGAGCCCGCCCTGCATATACGCGCGGTAGGGGGGACGCATCGGCGCGTCGCAGCTTAGCTCTATCGACGCTCCGTTGTTGAACGCGCCCGCCGCCATGATGACCGGACAGTCGTAGCCGGGCATGTCCCATGGCTCGGGGGTGACGTGGCTGTCCACCGGCGAGCCGGACTGTATGCCCTCGCAGAAGGCACGAAGCTTTGCCGCGTCGCCGAAGTCGAGCGACTGGATTATGTCGTGACGCTCGCTGTCGGGCAGCGGGTCGATATGTATGCCCTCCGCGCGCATCAGCTCCGCCGCGAACGCCGCCGTCTTGAGCGCGGACGCGACCACGGTCGGCGCGAGGAAGAATCCCTGGAACAGAAGTCGGTTTTGACCGAGCGTCGCGCCGACCTCGCCGCCGATACCGGGCACCGTCAGCTGCTCTGCGGCACGGTCGACAAGCTCCTGACGCCCGACGACATAGCCTCCGGTGGGGGCAAGTCCGCCGCCCGGGTTCTTTATCAGTGAGCCGGCGAGCAGGTCGCCCTCCGGTTCACGCTCGTCGACAAATTCGCCGTAGCAGTTGTCCACAACGACGTTTACGCTCGGATTTGCAGCCTTTATGGCTCGATAAAGTTCGGTTATCTGCGACGCGGACAGGCTCTTCCGTCCCGAATATCCGCGGCTCCGCTGTATCAGCACCGCGCCGACATCGGAGGCTTTCACCGCGTCGAGTATCGCGTCGGTGTCGGGCAGCCCGTCGGCGGTGGTGGCGATCTCGCGATAGCCCACGCCGTAGTAGGCAAGCGAACCGCGCGGCTTGTCGTTTACGCCTATCACGCCGAGCATCGTGTCATAGGGCGCGCCGACCGCGCTTATGAGCACCTTTCCGGGGTCGCAGGCGGCAAACAGCGCGCAGGCGATGGCGTGCGTGCCGTTGGCAAATCCGATGCGCACCAGCCCCGCCTCACAGCCGAACACCTCGGCGTAGATACGCTCGAGCGCGGCGCGACCGAGGTCATCGTAGCCGTAGCCGGTAGAGCCGGCGAACATCGCCTCGCTCACGCGACTTGCGCGGAACGCCTCGAGCACGCGCTCGGTGCAGACCTGCGCGTTTCGGTCGAACCTCTTAAAAACCTCGGACAGTCGGTCGCAGGCTGCCTCGCCGCGGCGTCGGGTCTCCTCGCTTATGTCGAGCATATCGTCCTCCAAAATCGTTTTCTACGAACAGTTTAGCACATTTTCGCGGTATAGTAAAGAATTGGTTAATTATGGCTTCGGAAGCCGTCGCCGACCACCTCGTGCGCGTCCATGATTATGACGAAGCTTCGGGGGTCGATCTCTCTCGCGACCTTCTTCAGATCGGCTATCTGGCGGCGCTTTATCGCGCAGAGCACTATCTTCGTAGGCTCGCCGGTATAGCTGCCTTCGCCGTTTATCAGCGTCGCGCCGCGGTCAAGCTCGCGGTCTATCGCTTTCACCATCTCGTCGGTGTGCTTGGTTATCACATACGCGACACGCGCCGAGTCGGTGCCTGACAGTATCTTGTCAATGACGATAGAGGAGATATAGACGGTGATGAGGGCGTACAGCGCGAAGTTTATATGCTTAAAGGTCAGCGCGGCAAAGCCGATTATGCACGCGTCCACCGCGAGCATCAGCCGTCCGACCGACAGACCGGGGAATTTGTGGGTGAGCAGTCTCGCGGCGATGTCGCTGCCTCCGGTCGTTGCGCTGCGGGCAAACACCAGCCCAAGCCCGCTGCCCATAAGCACGCCGCCGCATATCGCCGCGAGCAGAGGGTCGTCGATGTATTGGTAAAACCCGCTGAACAGGTCGATGAGCACCGAGCTTATAAGCGTGCCGTAGAGCGATTTGATAAGGAAACTGCGGCCCTCGGTACGAAGCCCCATCAGAAACAGCGGCGCGTTAATGATTATAACGAGCGTGCCTATCGGCAGGAAGGTGAGATATCGGTTTATCACCATCGCAAGACCGCTCGCGCCGCCGGGGGCGATGTTGTTCGGGTCGAGAAAGGTGTCGAACGCGAGCGCGTAGATGGCGCTTCCGATGGTTATGACGATGAAATCGAGAACGGTGGTGCGCAAGATGCGTGGTCTCTGCATAAATCAAGCCTTCTTCTAAAGGGAATTAGATGTCCAGCGTCGCCTGCACCTGACCGATATCCTCCGGACGCAGCGGCGCGCCTGCGGAGGGCAGGGTGCGGGTGCGATAGCGTGCCGGATTAAGTATGCCCGATATGCTCGCAAGTTCTACCTTTGTAGCGGTACGCGCCTTTTTCATTGTCAGCACCTGCACGCCGATGGTCGAGCGGGTGGTCTTTGGCATCAGCGATGCCGAGCTGAACATGACCACGCGGCCGTCGGAGGTGTGCATCGCAAACTCGTCGTCGCCCTCGATGAAGAAGGCGGACACGAGCGGACTGGCGTCGCTGAAAGCTCCGGTCAGCCGGCGACGGTTGGACTTTGTATCGTATGCGGAAGCGGCGATCTTTGCTGCTTTGCCGTTTTCAAAGAAGAGCATGAGGTTTCCGGTGTAGGCGCCGGGCAGGAACATAAACACCACCGTCTCGCCCGCGTCCATGCCGAGCTTTGCGGGCAGATAGTCGCCGAGCGCCGACGCCTTGGTGTCCTCAAAGTCCGCCATCCGGCACTTGTACGCCTGCTGCTTGTTGGTCAGGAAGATGACCTCGGCGGCGTTCGACGTCTCGACGGTGCGGGCAAGCTCGTCACCCTCCTTGAGACGCTGCTCGGAAGCCATGCGCAAGCTCTGCGGCGTGATCTTCTTGAAGTAGCCCTCTTTGGTGAGGAATATCGAGACGGGATAGTCCTCGACCGCCTTTTCCTCCGAAGCCGGTGCGTCGAGCGTGAAGTCGGTGATTATGCCGGTCTTTCGCGGCGTGCCGTACTTCTTCTCGACCGCCTTCAGCTCGTCGATTATTATATCCATTATCGCCGAGCGGTCGCCGAGTATCTCCTCAAGGCGCTTTACCTCGTCCTCAAGGTCGCTCGTCTCGCTTATGCGGCGCAGGATGTACTGCTTGTTTATGTTGCGGAGGCGTATCTCGGCGATATACTCCGCCTGCTTTTCGTCGATGCGGAAGCCGATCATCAGGTTCGGGATGACCTCGTCCTCCTCCTCGGTCTCGCGGATTATCTTTATCGCCTTGTCGATGTCGAGAAGTATCTTTTCAAGGCCCTTCAGCAGGTGCAGCCTGTCCTTTTTCAGACCGAGGTCGTAGTGGACACGGCGGCGCACGCACTCGTAACGCCACGCGCACCACTCGTCGAGTATCTCGCGCACGCCCATCTGCTTGGGAGTTCCTCCGACGAGTATGTTGAAGTTGCAGGGATAGCTGTCCTGAAGCGGGGTGAGACGATACAGCTTCTTCATAACCTCCTCGGCGTCGACGCCGCGCTTGAGGTTTATCGCTATCTTCAAGCCGTCGCGTCCGGTCTCGTCGCGGATGTCGGTTATCTCGCGAAGCTTGTTTGCCTTGCACAGCTCGACCACCTTGTCGATTATCGCCTCGATGGTGGTGGAGTAGGGGATCTCGTAAACCTCAATGAGATTTTCAGCCTTGTCATATCGCCAGCGGGCGCGCACCTTTATCGAGCCGCGTCCGGTGTCATACACCTCGTCCAGCGCCTCCTGCTCATACAGCAGCTCGCCGCCGGTCGGGAAGTCGGGCGCGGGCAGCGTCTTGTACAGGTCGACCTTCGGGTTTTTGATGTACGCAACGGTCGTTTTGCAGACCTCGGCGAGGTTGAAGCCGCACACCTGCGACGCCATGCCGACGGCTATACCGAGGTTGGCGCTCACCAGCACGTTCGGGAAGGTGGTGGGCAGCAGCGTCGGCTCCTTTGTAGACGAGTCGTAGTTGTCCATAAAGTCGACGCACTCGTGGTCGATGTCGCGGAACAGCTCGGCGCATATCGGAGCGAGCTTTGCCTCGGTGTATCGGCTCGCGGCGTATGCCATGTCGCGCGAGTACACCTTGCCGAAGTTGCCCTTCGACTCGACAAACGGCGTGAGCAGCGCCTCGTAGTCCTTTGAAAGACGCACCATCGTCTCGTATATCGCCGCGTCGCCGTGCGGGTTCAGGCGCATCGTCTGGCCGACGATATTCGCGGATTTTGTCAGCGCGCCGTTGAGCAGGCCCATCTTGTACATCGTGTACAGCAGCTTGCGGTGGGAGGGCTTGAAGCCGTCTATCTCGGGTATCGCGCGGGAGATTATCACGCTCATCGCATAGGGCATGAAGTTTTTCTCCATCGTCTCGGTTATCGGCTGATCGATGACCGGCGCGTCGATATAGACCTTCTGTTCGTCCTTCTTCTTAGCCAATGTCTATCCTTCCTTTGCTTTCAGGATTTGAAGAGTTCGGCGCAGCTTTTCGCCGTGCTTTCGCAAAACTCGGTTATCTCGCTTTCGGAGAGCACCTTCAGCGCGGGCAGTGCGTCTATCCGCTCGCGGTGCTGTTCGTACCACGGAAGCGTGCGGTCGCGCCATGCGTCCGCCTCCTGCGCGGCAAGTACGTCCAGCTCCTCGCCGCGGGAGTGCTCGAGCAGCTTCCACATCTCGCCGCGGTGGGGCAGAGTGTCGTACAGCCACAGGTCGAGCTTGTCGGTCTCGGAGTAGTATAGCTCGCTGTCGCGCGAGCCGTCCGGCTTTTGATAGCGGCGACCGTCGCCGGAGAGGTACACGGTTCTATACCACAGCAGGTCGGTGTACAGATGCACCGCGTAGCCGAGGAAGTAGTTGCTCTCTGCGGCAATGCCGCGCAGTTTGCGCGCGATCTCATAGTCGCTCAGATCGGTCTTGCCGTGCATTCCGTAGTGGCTTGCGATCTTCATCTCGCCGCTGTACGGAGTCCGTGTGTGAACGCCGTCGGGAGCTATCGCGCCGAGCAGATACGCGCCCATGTCGGACGGCTTTAACACCTGCGCGGCAAGGTATGCCGTCTCAAGGTGTACCATCGGAAGTGCCATTTTGTATCCTCCTCTTAGCTCACGTCCACCATGTCCAGGAACCGCCAGCCCTCGGTCGCGATGAACTCCTTGCGGCCCGCGAGATTGTCGCCCTCGAACAGGTCGAACACCGCGGCTGTGCGCTCGGCGTCCTCCGGCATGACGCGCACAAGGCGTCGGGTCTCGGGATTCATCGTCGTCTGCCACATCATCTCGGACGAGTTTTCGCCCAGTCCCTTCGAGCGGGAGATGGTGTACTTTTTGTTTCCGAGCTTTGAGATGATCTCGTTGCGCTCGGCGTCGGTGTAGGCGAACAGCGATTCCTCGCCGCCGCGCAGCCGTATCTCGTACAGCGGGGTCTCCGCAATGTAGACATATCCCTTGTCGATGAGCGTCGGGGTGAGGCGGTATATCATCGACAGTATCAGCGTGCGTATCTGATAGCCGTCCACGTCCGCGTCGGTGCAGATTATCACCTTTGACCAGCGGAGATTCGCGAGGTCAAAGTTTGCCAGATCCTTCGCGCCCTTGTGCGACACCTCGACACCGCAGCCGAGAACTTTCAGCAGGTCGGTGATTATGTCGCTTTTGAAGATGCGCGGCAGGTCGGCTTTCAGGCAGTTGAGTATCTTGCCGCGCACCGGCATTATCGCCTGAAACTCCGGCTCGCGGCCCTGCTTGACCGAGCCGAGAGCGCTGTCGCCCTCGACGATGTACAGCTCGCGGCGATCGACGTCACGGGTGCGGCAGTCGACGAACTTCTGCACGCGGTTTGCGAGGTCGATGTTTCCGGTCAGCTTCTTTTTGATGTTCAGACGTGTGTGCTCCGCCTGCTCGCGCGAACGCTTGTTGATGAGCACCTGCTCGCATATCCTGTCCGCGTCCGCCGGATTTTCGATGAAGTATATCTGAAGCTGCTCCTTCAGGAAGTCGGTCATCGCCTCCTGAACGAAACGGTTGGTTATCGACTTCTTGGTCTGGTTCTCGTAGCTCGTCTGGGTGGAGAAGTTGGAGGACACGAACACCAGGCAGTCCTGGATGTCCGCAAAGCCTATCTTCGCCTCGCCCTTGGTGTACTTGTTGTTGTTGCGCAGATGCTGGTCGAGCGCGCTTACGAACGCGCTGCGCAGGGCCTTGTCCGGCGAGCCTCCGTGCTCCAGCCAGCTCGAGTTGTGGTAGTGCTCGATGACGTTCTGTCGATTGGAGAACAGGAAGGAACAGGATATCTTGACCTTGTACTCGGGCTTGTCCTCGCGGTCGCGTCCGGAGCGCTCGGTCTGTACGGTGCGCGGATCGGTGATGCGGCCCTCTTCGCCCGCAAGCTCGGCGACATAGTCGGCAATGCCGTTTTCGTACAGGAAGGTCTCCTCGTCCACGCCGCCGTCGTCGCGCTCGCTGCGTAGGATGAAGGTGACGTGAGGATTTACCACCGCCTGACGCTTTAGCATATCGCGGTAGTATTCGATGGGTATGTTTATGTCGGTAAAGACGTCGAGGTCGGGTTTCCAGCGGTGCAGCGTGCCGGTGCGGTGACCGCCGTACGGCTCGCTCTTCAGTCCGCCGATGTTCTCGCCCTTCTCGAAATGCAGCCCATACTTCTTGCCGTCGCGCCAGACCGTCACGTCCATATACTCGGACGAATACTGCGTGGCGCACGAGCCGAGGCCGTTGAGACCGAGCGAATACTCATAGCCGTCGCCGCTCTCATACTTGCCGCCGGCGTACAGCTCGCAGTAGACCAGCTCCCAGTTGAAGCGCTCCTCCTTGGGGTTGTAGTCGACCGGGCAGCCGCGCCCGAAGTCCTCCACCGAGATGGAGAGATCTCTGTGGCGGGTGAGTATTATCTTGTTGCCGAAGCCTGTGCGCGCCTCGTCTATCGAGTTTGAGATTATCTCGAATACCGCGTGCTCGCAGCCCTCCAGCCCGTCCGAGCCGAAGATGACGCCGGGGCGTTTGCGGACGCGGTCGGCGCCTTTGAGCGACGATATCGATTCGTTTCCGTATTCCTGCTTCTTTGCGGGCAAATTCATCACACTCCGTCCAAGTCTTTGTCACAAGAGATTGTGTCCAGTATGACCACAATTATCTAATCATAGTATATCACAAAAGACTGCCCGAACGCAAGTGCGAAAACAGGGCGCGCTTGACAACGCGGTCGGGAGAGTGTACAATGGAATCGTTGCATATACAACTATGTTTGTTTTGGTCGTGAAAATCAGCACAATTTATTATGAAAGGGGTATTTTCTGTGGCAAAAATTATTGCAAACACATATGTGTCCGATCGCGGCTGGACCTGCCGCTCCATCGTTTTGGAGCAGGGCACGGCTACGAAAGCGAACGTGAGCCTTGAGATGGTCAAGCGCGGACAGCCTGTGGCGGTGGAGATCGAAAGCGTAAAGACCAAGGACGGAAAGGTTACCGTAACCCCCGCGCCGTTTGCGTACGGAGCGGAGTGGACGCTGCACGTCGGCAAGAAGACCTATACGCGCGCAGATGTTTCGGATGTGAACATAGAAGGGCTGGACGCGTTTTCGGCGGAGAAGGACGGCGACGTACTCTATCGCCTTTACAGCCCGAAGAGCTCGACACCGCGTCCGCTCATCCTGTTCCTGCACGGCGGCGGAGAGTCCGGATATGACAACGTCATGCAGATGGTCGGCACGGTGGGCGCGATGAAGCTGGCGGAGAGCTACCCTGACATGTATGTCATGGCGCCGCAGGCTCCGTCCGATCCTACGCCGAGGGATCTGAACAAAATGCTGCTTAAGCAGACCTTTAAGACGGCGTTCGGGAATGGCAAGTATGGCTGGAGCCGCGAATATCTGGCAGGGGTCTGCGACGTCATCCGCAAGATGATAGCGGACGGACAGGTCGACCCGAGCCGCGTCTATGTCACGGGACTTTCGATGGGCGGCGGCGGTACTCTGCGGATGATGAGCGTCGGCGCGGGCCTGTTCACGGCAGCGGCACCGATATGCCCCACCATGACGCCGGAGACCTATGAGATACTGCGCGGCCTGGTGGACGCTAAGATCTGGATATCCACCGCGTATGTCGATCACACGATATACCGCCACAAGTACATCGTCGACGGCATTATGGAGCTGAAGGAGAAGGGGAACAAGGACGCGCATCTGACGCTGTACAGCCCGGAGGAGCTGGAGGCGTACGGTATCGCGACCGAGCCGGATCTGTCCCTGCGCGAGCTGTTCTCGGAGAACCACTCCTCGTGGATACTGACCTATAACAACGAATACGGCATCATGAGCTGGCTTACCGAGCAGGTCAAGTGATTTTTGCGGACGATTCGGGGCACGGATAATTTAGAACGAAGAAAAGACGGAGAGCGTACGCTCTCCGTCTTTTTGCGATAAATTCAACTCAAAAACTCAGCGGGCTTTCGTATTGCCGACCGCTCGATGTCGCGAAACATCCGCCTCATGCTCTCCGACTCGCCGCCCCATAGCTCGGAGCAGTAGTCGGCGTTAAGACACATCCGCTCGCACCAGTCGAAGCCGACAGGTGTGACGATGACAAAGCCGCCGCCGTCGCTGCCGAACGGACTTGCACCCTGTTTCACGCTCACCATGAACCAAAACATATTCTTGGCGTAGTATTCGCGTATCTCGTCGACATCGACTGTTTCGCCGTTGTGATTTGCGCCGTCGCTTATGGCAATCGGCAGCCGCCGCGCGAGCCTACGCCGTGTCTCGATAACCCCGATCGGCTCGCCGCTTTCGTCGAATACGAAGGAATCGTAGGTCGGGTCGAGCAGCACCCAGCGGTTTAATTCGGCGCAGTATGCCTCGCACACGACGTGGTTGTCGGTGTCGTAAGGGGAGAGCGGGTACATAAACACCACGCGCGCTCGCGGTCCAAGCCGCCGCCGTCTATCTCGGATATGTGATACCTGTCCTCCAACTCGGTGTTTTCACCGAGCGGATAGACAAGCTCGGTCGCGACACCGCTGTCGACAAATCGGTCAAACATCCGCAGCGCACCGGCGTATATCTCGAAGCTCATTACTCGGCGACCTTCGCTATCTCGGCGAGGTGCTCGATTATCGGCAGGTGCTGCGGGCACTTGCCCTCGCACTGACCGCACTGTATGCAGTCGCCCGCGACGCCTCCGTCCTTGGTGGTGTTCTTGTAGCGGTTTTTGAAGCCGGCCTCGTTGTTGAACTGCTTGAAGCCGTTGTACGCGCTGAATATGCCCGGAATGTTTATCTTCTGCGGGCAGCCGTCGACGCAGTATTTGCACGCGGTGCAGGCTATCTGCGGGATGGCGTTCAGACGCTCGACCGCCTTTGCGATGACCGACTGCTCGGAGTCGGAAAGCGGCTTGAAGTCTGCCATGTAGCTTACGTTGTCCTCCATCTGGGCCATCGTGGACATGCCGCTGAGCACGGTCACGACGCCCTCCAGGCTCGCGGCATAGCGGATCGCCCAGCTCGCGGGGGAGGCGTTCGGGTCGGCGGCGGTGAGCACCTCACGCACGCTGTCCGCCATGACGGCAAGGCTTCCGCCCTTGACCGGCTCCATTATGACGACCGATTTGCCGTGCTTGCGGACCATCTCGTAGCATCCGCGCGACTGCACGTTCTCGTTTTCCCAGTCGGCATAGTTTATCTGAAGCTGAACGAACTCGGCCTCGGGGTGCGCGGTGAGCACCCTGTCGATGAAGTCGGGCTTGTCGTGGCAGCTGAAGCCGACGTGACGGATCTTGCCCTCCGCCTTCTTCCTCATCGCCCAGCCGAACGCGTCCACCTCCTCGACCTTGTCTATCGACTGCGAGGTGAGGTTGTGCAGCAGATAGAAGTCGAAGTAGCCGGCGCCGGTGCGGTCGAGCTGCTCCTGGAATATCTTGTTCAGCTCGTCCTCGCTCTTGAGATCCCACAGCGGCATCTTGGTGGCGAGCTGGAAGCTCTCGCGCGGATAGCGGTCGACCAGACAGGTCTTTGCCGCGCATTCGCTCTTGCCGTTTATGTAGACATACGCCGTGTCAAAATAGGTGAATCCGTTTTTCATGAACAGGTCGACCATTTTGTTCGTCTGCTCGATGTCCACGTCCTCGCCGATCATCGGCAGGCGCATCAGACCGAAGCCGAGCTGCTTTATGTCCGAACCGAGATACTTTTCCATGTCTCAAATCCTCCAAATCTCCGTAAAACTTGTCGAAAACAACTACATGGCTATTGTATCAGACGCGAGTGTAGATGTCAAGGTTGGGAGGGGATAGATGGATCGGTGAAACTGCAACAGCGTTTAATCAAGCTATACCGAGAGCAGCGTACACATTTTGTATATCGTCATCGCTTTCCGAAAACACGCTGCTTTTTGATGACAATCCAAACACGAGGCTGGTGCTGTCCTCGCCATCTACACGATTTATCAAAACGACGTATTTTTCGCCTATTGTTACTTGATCAATAAAAAATGGGAGAAAAATGCTCTCTGGCACGCCGTGGGACGAACCCTTATAAATGGCGTTTACGGTGCATCTGAACGTCTCGGTGCCACGCCACTCAGAAACTATCTCACTTTGTGTAGGCGTCACAAGTAAAACAAATTGGCTCTGCTCCACTATTGTATCTATGTCGGTCGATGTAGTATACTCTGGGTTGCGGATAGAAACCTCATTGAAATTTTTACTTGATGCGCGCTCTTTTATATATTCAACGACATCTTGTGTGTCGTTAATCGCGTTTTCTGGGTTCAAGTCGGATTCTGTATATACATCGAATACACTCGCTGTCGAAGAGGACATCTTTTCTATGATATCCATGTTAAGTGGGAGTTTACGCATATAAGCTCCGATGTTATCGGTTATAGGGAGAAAAAGGTCGGTGACAGGCGTCATTAAAATATGATCCAGATACACCGAATCGCTCCTGCGTGCAACAATTAGGTATTTGTTTCCAACAACATAGTTATACGCTGTACATACATTGTCTGACCACAACAAGATATCGTTATGTACAAGAATGGTTTCATTCTCTGCGGTAGCACCTTTAACTACTTCGTCCACCACAAATTCCAGCATAAATTCATTTGAATTTTCGTTTCCGACGTAGCCAACAAATGAGCCGCTGACAACATCAGTTGAACCGTCAACGAGATCAATCAGACTTTTGTCATTGTATTGAGGCATAGGCACAGGGGTATCCCATTCAAAAGTACGGAACACTTCGGGAGAATTAATGGCGGGAGATTGGACGACTGCCGACTCAGTACAGCCGACAACAAGAACAAACATAAAAATAAGTATAATTAGTTTTTTCATAAGGGTACCTCCTTCTCAATACACTTGCTTAAGGTGGTTCTTGTCTCGGCTTGTTAATGCGGTTATTTCAGAATTATAGGGGTACATAACATCCATAGAATTGCTACTATGCCCATACCAACCCATCGCATGACCAATTTCATGAATTATTGTACTTGTATATTGTTTGTAACTGGTACCTGGTATATAAAGGACGCCTATTTTGACATCACCGCCATATATTTTGAGCTCTTTTTGCGTGTTGCCATATGTATAGTAGCCTTTCTGTGTAACCAAACTTCCCATTAAGGTAAGTCCGAGTACGTCATCACCCAAGGATATACCTTGCTGCTCAAGTTCAGAAAGGTTGCCGCCGAACACAGAAATATCAGGTGTTGAATAAGAATATTGCATATCAAGGGATAACACTGACCCCCATGTATTAAATGCGTTAGAACTTTCGAGCATAAGTGGAAATGTCGAGTCATTTGCTGCACTATTAAGTTTTGATATACTATATGTTGGGCTTTTTTCCCATTTCAAAAATATACTTGGAATATTACCGTATTTGTCTTTGTAGTCAGCATACCAGCAACTAAGAGTACCTAAGTAGGTTGCGGCTGTGCCTAATGGTGCAAGCGATAACAAAAGACTGAGCACAAGAACAAACTAATAATTTTCTTCATTTAATCATCTCCTTAATATAGCTTCATTGCGGATTATTGTAGCATTACTAAGCCTTCTTGACATATCTGATATATTGTTCTTGATTTTACATCCACATTTTAGCATAGTTTCAAATAAATTGCAACAATAGAAAACGTTTTCATAAAAATATTTTTAAGAGCGTTTTATTGCAGTTCGCGGCGCAGGTTTGAAGCCAAAGAACGAAAATAAATAAGGGGTTGAATTTTCCCGCGCGTTCGCGTATAATCAATACAGAATATGCGGCGATTTTGTTTGCCGCAAGAATTGCATACATAGAATGGAGAGTTGGAATATGGCAAAGTTTTGCACCAAGTGCGGCGCGCAGATGGAGGACGATGCGCAGTTCTGCCCGGCTTGCGGCGCCAAGACTGCTGAGCAGCAGTCGCAGGGCACGCAGCAGCAGACCTACACCGAGCCGAATCAGCAGCCGAATCAGGGTCAGCAGCAGACGTGGGAGCAGCCCAACCAGAATCAGCAGACATGGGACCAGAAGGTGAATCAGGGCGCGCAGAACTTCGCGAAGGCGACCCAGATGAACGACTACACCAACAACTTCCACCCGAACGACATCGGATACAACAAGGGATATTCGGTGCTCAGCTACATCGGGATACTCGTGCTCATCCCGTTTCTGTCGCAGCGCGGCAAGGGCTCGCCCTACACCCGCTTCCACGCGATACAGGGTATGTATCTGTTCCTGTGCAACATCGCGCTGAGCATCGTCAATATGCTGCTTGGACTTATCCGCATAAACGAGAGCTACTTCGGCGTGGTCATTTACAGCTATGTGCCGATGCCGGTGCGTATCATCCAGGTGCTTATCTCGATAGTTTCGCTCACCTACATTATCCTCGGCATCGTGTTTGCGGCGACCGGTCAGGCGAAGGATCTCCCGCTTGTCGGAAAGCTTCGCAGGCTCGGCTGGTTCAAATAATGAGCGATACAATGAGAGGGACGGGTCACGACTCGTCCCTTTTTGTTTGCCCGGTGTGCGGACAGCCGCTTGAGTGCGACGACCGAACGCTCCGCTGTCCGAGCGGACACAGCTTTGACCGCGCGAAGAGCGGGTATGTGAATCTCATCGCGGGCCGCGCGCCGAAGCTCGAGCCGGACAGCCGCGAGATGGTGGCGGCACGGGTCGCGATATTTTCGCGAGGAAGATACGCCGAGCTGAAGCGCGCTCTCGGCGATATCGCGCGGAAATACTGCCGCGGGGCGCTGCTCGACGCCGGCTGCGGCGAAGGCTATTTCATGGAGGACGCCGCGCGCGAGTTCCGAACGGCGGGAGTCGACCTCTCTAAATTCGCGGCGGACGCGGCGGCAAAACGACTGCGCGACGCGGCGGAGATAGCGGTCGCGAGCGTGTACAAGCTGCCGATCGCCGACCGCTCGATATCGCTCGTGCAGAACATCTTCTCGCCCTACTGCGGCGCGGAGTTCAGGCGAGTGCTCGTCGACGGGGGAACGCTGGTCGTGGCGTCGCCGTCATCGCGCCATCTGGCGGAGCTGAAGGCGATAGTCTACGACGAACCGCCGTCCGCCGAACCGCGCGAGCACAAGTTGGACGGCTTCCGACTGCTGGAGGAGCGCGAGATAGCGGCATCCGAGGCGCTGGATGGGACGGAAGTGCGCGCCCTGTTCGCTATGACCCCGCACTCGCGGTCGCACGCCGCGCATCCCGAGCGACTGGACGCAGTCGACGCGCTGGCGGTGACCACAGGATTTGATGTGGCGGTATACGAAAAAGAATAGTGGAGAAAAACAGACTGTTTGACGAGAAAACCATGAATATTGAAGAGATAAAGCGCGAAATTGAGAAGAAATATCGGCTGCGCGTCGATGAGCTGAACCTCATCCGCGAGTCGGGCAGCGTCGCGTATGAGCTGTGCTGCGGCGGTCGGAGGTACTTCCTCCGCGTGCTGAAAGCGGCATTTCCGCACGCGTCCCGCGTCGCGCTGGATGTGCAGCTGTACCTTGAGGCGCAAGGATTTCCGGTCACGCACATAGTGCGCACGACAGACGGCACTCCTTTGGCAGAGACCGCCGCGGGAGCGCTTGTGCTCTACGATTTTGTCGAGGGTGAGGAGACCGACCCGGAGCGCGACGCGGAGGAGGTCGGCGAGCTGGTCGGGCGTATGCACAGCTTGATGCGCGGCTACTCGGGCGAGCTTCCCGCCTGCGAGCGGGAATACTATGTCGACAGGTATCTTTCGATATTGCGCGCAAAAAGCTACGCAAAAGCGGACAGATTTGCCGAAAAAGGTGATAAAGCGTGGAGAGAAGTTGTGAATCTGCCGCGCGGATTTTGCCGCGGCGATCTGTACAGCGGCAACACGATGCGCGCCGACGGCGGGGTGCTGCTGCTCGACTTCGACACCGCCTGCCGCAGCTTTCCGATGTACGATGCGATGGTCTACTGCAATCGCACAAATTGTTTTGAATTTGACCCGAATGGACGCAAAAACACACATAAAACATTTGAAAAGTTTCTGCGCGGTTATCGAAAACACTCCGAATTTTCTTCGGCGGAGATAGGCGCGCTGGACAGCCTTGTCGCGGTATACCACTTCGCGGTGCAGGCAAACGTCATCGAGAGCTTCGGGCTCGACTGCGTGGACGAGGTGTTCTTCGACAGGCAGCTCGATTGGCTTGAGCGCTGGGTCTCGGGGGAATGATCAGGTCACCCACATTGCGACGAGGTGCACCACCGACGCGGCGGCGTAAGCGAGGATGAGCTGTCCCGCAAGCGCCGCCGCTACCCATTTTACGCTGCGAAGCTCGCGAGCCATCGCCGCGAGGGCGCTCACGCACGGCGTGTACAGCGCGCAGAACGCGATGAACGCGCACGCCGACGCCGGTGAGAACGCTGCGGTAAGAGCGTCGGCAAGCGGCAGGGGAGCGTAGAGCACCGCCATCGTGCTGACCACGCCCTCCTTGGCGACAAGCCCGCTCAGCAGCGCCACCGCAGCGCGCCAGTCGCCAAACCCGAGCGGCGCGAATATCGGAGCTATCGCCCGACCCAGGTCGGCGAGGATGCTCTCGCTCGTGTCGACGAGCCGGAATTGCGCGTTGAATCGTCCGAGCGCCCACACGAGCACACTCATTAAGAATATAAGCGTTCCCGCGCGCACAAGGAACTCTTTGACCCTTGACACGAGCCGCTTCGCGACATTTTCAAGCCTGGGCGGGCGGTAGGGGGGAAGCTCGAGCAGGAAGGCCGACCGACCCTTGCCGCCGACCGAAGCCATCACCGCCGACGCGCCGAGCGTGACCACTATGCCGAGCGCGTAGACAGCGATAGCGGCGGTGCGCCGATGCGCCGAGAAGAACGCCGAGATGAACACCGCGTACACCGCCCACCGCGCGGCGCAGGAGATGAACGGCGCGACCGCGCAGCAGCGTCGGCGCACCCGATCGTCGCCTATCGTGCGCGAGGACAGCTCCGCCGCGACGGTGCAGCCAAAGCCCATCATCAGCGGTAGAAAGCTCGCGCCGTCCAGCCCGAACGCGCGCAGCGGACGGTCGGCTATCAGCGCGGCGCGGGCCATGTAGCCGCTGTCCTCCAACAGCCCGAGACAGAGGAACAGCAGCGCTATCTGCGGCAGGAACACCACCACGCCGCCCACTCCGCCGAGCGCGCCGTCGATAAGCAGCGAGCGCAGCAGCTCGGGCGCGCCAAGCGAGGACAGCCATCGCTCGAGCAGTGGCGCGAAGTCGTCGAATATCAGGCCGTCCAGCGCCTGGGTCAGCAGATTTCCGAACCGTCCAAAGGTGACGAAAAACACCGCCGCCATGACGAGCACAAATATCGGTATCGCGGTGAAGCGACCGAGCAGCACACGGTCGGCGCGGTCGGACGCGGTCGGGCGCGACGGGGGTCGGCGAAGGCAGTCGCCGAGTATCCGGTCGATCTCGCGGAATCGTCGCTCCGCGGCGGCTATGTACTCCTCGTCGGACAGGGCTTCGGGCGGGCGTATCAGCCGCGCGCGCCGAACGGAGAGCAGACTCTCGGCAGAGCGCAGCAGCTCGTCCAGACCGTCGCCCCTTGGCGCGCACACGCCCACGACCGGTACGCCGAGCGACTTTGACAGCCGCTTCAGGTCGAGCGATATGCCCGACTTTGCCGCCTCGTCCAGCATACCGACGGCGAGAACGGTCGGTATCCCGAGCTCGAGCAGCTCGAGTGTGAGCGCAAGCCCGCGCTCGGGACAGCCGCTGTCCAGCAGGTTTATCACCGCGTCGGGCGGATCGTTTATCAGGAAATCCCGCGCCACCCGCTGCTCGGGAGTGCTTCCCGCGAGCGAATAGATGCCGGGCAGGTCGTATATCTCGACGCGCGTGCCGCGTGACAGCCGTGCGGCGGCGCTCTTCATCTCAACGGTCACTCCAGGATAGTTGCCCACCCGCTCGTCCCCGCCGACGAGCTTGTTGTACAGCGTGGTCTTGCCGCAGTTCGGATTTCCGGCGAGCGCGATGCGCGCGGTCATAGCAGCTCCACCGCGTCCGCGTCCCGCCTGCGCAGCGCCAGACGGTAGCCGCGCACCGACAATATCATTGGGTCGCCGAGCGGCGCGGAGCCGATGACCTTCACCGCCGCGCCGGAAGTCAGTCCCATGTCCGCCAGCCGTCGAACGGAGGG
>CAZBNJ010000027.1:0-20319 GCA_964493515.1 uncultured Oscillospiraceae bacterium
GTAAACGGGATTCTCGATCGCTTCAGTTTCGACGGCGATGAGACCGTTGTCGAGTATACTCAGGGCGACCTTACCCCGCTCTGCATGCAGAATGGCACTGATAACACCCTTGCCATCTCCGGCGGCACGTTCTCCACTCCGGTCGAGCTTGATTGGTGCGCGGAGGGCTACCTGCCCGTAGCGTATGACTCCGGCTACGGAGTTGTCCGGCACACTCCGACGATAACTGTTGATCCGGCAAACCTGACCGGCGCGGGCACCGTGACCCTGACCGTAGGCGTCCCCGCTAATCTGTCGGAAAGCGTTGAAGTCGAAATGACCGGCAAGAACATGAACACCAATGAGGAAATCACCGTCACTTCCAATGGCGACAACACCTTCACCGCGAACCTACCCAACGAGACCGCGACCTATGTCTTCCGCGTAGATATCGGAGACCTCTATAAGAGCGAGGACGTGACTCCCCCGTCATGCGTTGTGTATGTTACCCGCTACGTTGCTCCGGTCACCCCGGTCACCCCGAGCGAGCCGGAGAATACGGATGAGCCGACCGTCGAGATCGAGGACGACGAGACCGCGCTCGCCGATCGTCCTTGGCTCTTCGAGGACGTCCTCGAGGATGACTGGTTCTACGGCGACGTGAAAAACATCTTTGACAACGGCCTGATAAACGGCACGACCACCACGACCTACGAGCCGCAGACCGAGCTCAGCCGCGGCATGATCGTCACCATCCTGTGGCGCATCGCGGGCGAGCCGACCGTCGAGACCACCAGCACGTTTGCCGATGTCCCGGAGAACGCGTACTACTTTGACGCGATAAACTGGGGCGCCGAGAACAACATCGCGCGTGGCTACGACGAGGAGACCTTCGCTCCCGACAAGCTCGTCAGCCGTGAGGAACTGGCAGCGTTCATCTACCGCTACGCCGAGCTTATCGGCCTTGACCTCACCGAGATCGACGAGGACGCTTTCGCGGAGTTCGCCGACGCCGAGTCGGTCCAGGAGTTCGCCATCGCGCCGATGAAGTGGGCGATAAGCGCCGGCATCATCAAGGGCGACGACGGTATGCTGAATCCGCAGAACAGCGCGACCCGTGCGGAGGCTTCGGCGATGATAAATCGCTTCATCCAGCTGCCGGAAGTCGCGGCGGTCATGGAGGCTAACGCCGAGACCGAGAACGAAGGCGAGACTGAGAACGAGAACGCGTAACTCCTTCCAACGAAAACAGCGGAGCTTCGGCTCCGCTGTTTTTATGCTTTCTTCAGCTCCACATCCTTTCCGTCTTGCGCAAACTTTCGGGATGTGCTATGATTTCTATATCTTCAAGCAAAGGAGGCAGTCGATGAAGAAGCAGGAAAACCTACACTCCGACCACCGCTCTCGCCTTCGCGACCGACTGCTTACCTGCGGCGCGGAGTCCCTCGCAGAGCATGAGCTGCTCGAGCTCCTGCTGTTTGCGCCGATACGCCGTCGGAACACAAATCACATCGCGCACCGTCTCATCGACCGATTCGGCTCGCTCTTCGGTGTGCTTGAGGCGTCGGTCGACGAGCTTGCGAAGGTGGACGGAATGGGCGAAGTCTCCGCCAGGTTCATCCACGACTTCGGGCGCGCGGTGGACGGCATCGTCTCCGACTTCGAGGCGAACATGGCCACGCTCGCTACCCCGCGCGACGCCTTCCTTTGCGCCAGGCAGTTCTTCGAGAGAAATCCCGCCGCCGGCGCGGTCTATATCTCGCTCGACGGCGTTGGCAGAGTGCTGACGATGACCGAGCTTCCCGCCTCCCCTGCCGCGCGAGATCTGCTCATCGCGTCGCTCAAGTCGCCGTCCTTCGGTGCGATGATTGCCTTTCGTCAGGCGGACGACGTCGCTCCAAAGCCTCCGACCGGCACCGCCGTTGAGTTGTTCCGACAGATACTCGCGCCGATGAACACGCATCTCATAGATGTCCTCCTGCTCGGCAAAACCGACGTCTCCTTCTACGCACAGAACCGCACGGTCGACACGAACTACATTCTGCCGCAGGACCTCGAAGGCGCGGTAACAATGCACTCTGACGTCCCCACCGGTAGCACATACGACGACGAGCCTTCGCCCGACCCAACGCCGGTCCAAGCCTTTGAAGACTACGACCTCGCCGATGCGATACCGGTCGGCAGCATCGCGGCGGAGCTTGCGCAGAACTCCGCGCCAAGCGTCGAATCGGAGACGCGGCACCTTGTAGACGCCGCACGGAAGCGCAACAAACCGCGCACTTACCACGGCAAACCGCTGCCACCCGAGCTGGACGCGCTGATAGGGCCGCACATCGAGCCGGACCGCATGGGCGACGAGCTGTTCCGGGCATTCTGCGACGAACTCAAAAGACAGCAAAAATCGGAGTGAAAACACTCCGATTTTTTATCACCTATACCCTGACCGCCATACCGCGCTGGAGCCGCAGCCTGTCGGCGATTATCGCGATGAACTCGCTGTTGGTCGGCTTACCCTTCACGCTGGACACCGTGTAGCCGAAATACTTCTGAAGCACCTCCAGGTCGCCGCGGTCCCATGCGACCTCTATCGCGTGTCGTATCGCCCGCTCTACGCGGCTTGGGGTCGTGCCAAACCTCTTTGCCACCGACGGATACAACTGCTTTGTCACCGCGTTTATCATCTCCGGTTCGCTCACTGCAAGGATTATCGACTCGCGTATGTATCCGTAGCCCTTGATGTGCGCCGGAACACCTATCTCGTGCATTATCTCTGTCACGCGAGTTTCGATGTCCGCGCCGTGGGTGCGGTCCTTGCCCACCACCTGCTCCACCGCGTAGCGCAGCGTCTCCGGACGGAACGGCTTTGCCACGAAATATTCCGCGCCCGCGTCATACGCAAGCTCCGCCGTGTCCTCGCGCAGCAGCGCCCCGACCGCCACTATCTTTGTGCCGACACCGCTCGAGTGCAGCTTGCGCATCACGCACAGACCGTCCAGCTCGGGCAGCACAAGCTCCACCACCGCGACCTCGGGGCGCTGCTTTTCGATAAGCTCGACCGCCTCCGCGCCGCTTCTCGCCCGTCCCGATACCTCAAACCCAAGTCCGCTCAGTGCCTGCGCAGCCATCTCGTACCCGTTCTGACTCACGTCCGCGATCACCGCAGTATGTCCGTTCATGTCGATTCCTCCATCATTTCATGATAATTCGACTTATTTCTCCATAAGTTTCAAATTTTCCCCAAATTTGCTGTTTTCTTTCTTTTATCCCTTCTTTATATTACCACTTTTTCCGATGAGACGCAAGTCATTTTCCCCTGATTCGCCCCACTTTTCATCGACCGTCTGCGACCGTATTCGCGCCGGACGTAAAAACCTAAACAAAAAACGCGATTTTGCGGCGCAGCTCTTGACATATAGGCAGATTTTGCTGTATAATTTATGTCGCGTCACTTTGCCGTGCGTGTATAACTGCGCCCGACAGAGCCTATCGTCCGGATGACGCAAGGAAAATCAAGGAGGTGTCCCGTCGATGAAGCGTACCTATCAGCCGAAGAAGCGTCAGCGCTCTATGGAGCACGGTTTCCGCAAGCGCATGAGGACCGCGAACGGCCGCAAGGTTCTTGCCCGCCGCCGTGCCAAGGGTCGTGCGCGTCTTACGCACTAAAGTTCCTTGTCCAAACTTCGTTCATTAACCGAAAACCACGAATTTCGACGGCTCTACTATCGCGGTAAGTGTTCTTCCGGACGCACCTGCGCGGTGTATTGCCTGCGAAATCGCCTGGGCGAGAATCGTCTGGGTCTGACTGTCGGCGCAAAGCTCGGCTGTGCCGTCGTCCGAAACCGCGTGCGCCGCAGACTGCGCGAGTGCTACCGTGCGCTCCTGCCGCAGCTGAATGTCGGCTACGATGTTGTTATCGTCGCGCGCGGTCGGGCCGTGCAGGCTGATTATCAGCGCATGAGCCGCGAGCTTACCGACGCGTTCGAGGCACTCGGACTTATCCGCGGTGCCGAATCGAATCAACGATGAAAAAGGTCTTGCTGAAAATCATATCCTTCTACCGAAGGAGCATCTCGCCGGCAAAACCGCCCTGCTGCCGTTTCATTCCCACCTGCTCGCAGTACGCGATGGAGGCGATAGAGAAATACGGCGCGCTGAAAGGCGGATGGCTGGCTTTTAGGCGTATCATGAAGTGCCACCCGTTTCACAAGGGCGGCTATGATCCCGTACCCTGATTTTTGCGCGGGACCGGCGTACCCTATCGGAAGGGACGCACGAGGGCAGCACCCTCACACGGAGGACAATTAAAAGTGTGGACTGCAATTCTTAACGCGCTTGGCTGGGTCATGCTCAAGCTCTATGAGCTTGTCAACAACTACGGCCTCGCAATCATTCTCTTTACTCTGTTTTCAAAAGTGATACTTCTCCCCTTCGCCATGAAGTCGAAGAAGAGTATGCTTCGTATGTCCGCCTTCCAGCCCAAAATGAAGGCCATAGAGGAGAAGTACAAGAACGACAAGGATCGCTACAATCAAGAGATACAGAAGCTGTACAAGGAGGAGAAGGTCAACCCGCTCGGCGGCTGCCTTTGGACGCTGCTGCCCTGGCCGATCTTCATCGCGCTGTACGGCGTTATGCGTCTGCCGCTGACGCATATGCTCGGCATTACGGCGGACGAGATCACCGCGATACAGAATCTCCCGGTGATACTGAACAGCGGCGTGGATCTCGCGACGGTCGCGTCCAATCAGCTTCCGCTGATGAACGCGATAAACGCGAACTTCGACGCGGTGATACAGGCACTGCCCGCTCTGGAAGGCCGTCTTATGCCGATGAACTTTGACTTCTTCGGCATGAATCTGTCGGTCATACCGAACTGGCAGTATCTCACCGTCTACTGGTTCCTGCCGATAATCTCGGCGGCGGCGATGTGGTTCAGCAGCTTCGTTATGCAGCGGATGCAGGGACAGCCGCAGAACGATCAGCAAAACGGCGGCTCAATGAAGTTCATGGTCTGGTTCGGACCCATCATGTCGCTGATGATCGGCTTCAGCTGGCCGGCGTCGATGAGCTTCTACTGGATTGCAAACTCGCTGCTGTCGACCGCGCAGGACTCCATCCTGACCCTCTACTACCGCAAGAAGCTGAACATCAAGAGCCCCAAGGAGCTGCGCGAGGAGCACGAGGCGGAGGTCGCTGAAGCCAAGCGCCGCGCCGAGGAGCGTGCCGCGCGTCTGGAGCGTCTCCAGACCGAGGGCCCGAAGGAAGCCAAGAAGGGACAGATGTCGTCCAAGAAGTACAAGGCTCTTAAAGCTCAGCAGACTAAGGCTGCCGCTGCCCCGACCCGTCCCACACCCGAGCTTGACTCGCATTCGGAGAGCGCGGACGCGGCGGACGGCATTACCGAAGATAACTCCGACAAGGGAGATGACAACGAATGATCAAAGAAGTTGAAACCACCGGCAAGACCATCGAAGAGGCGATAGAAAACGCCTATGCGATGCTCGGCGTCGAGCGCGACGAGATAGAGCTGTCCATCGAGGTCATCGATCGTCCGAAGAGCGGCTTTCTCGGCATTGGCGGCACACCCGCAAAGGTGCGCGCGAGCTACGAGGTCGAGGACGACCCGAAGGAGGAGCCGGAGTACAAGATAGGACGCGTCCGTGAGCCTCGCCGTTCCGAGCGCGTCACCGTCACAGCCGAGGAGGACGGCCCCACCGCCGTTGTCGAGGCGGGCGACGCCGATGAAGCGACCGAGGCAAAGCCCCGCCGCGAGCGCAATCGCCGCAACGATCGCCCGCGCCGCGAGCAGCAGGAGCATCCGTCCGAGCCGCGCACCGAGCACGTCGAGCGCATCCCCGACGTTACCGACGAGGAGGTCGAGCTCCGCAAGACCGCCGCGGTAGAGTTCCTTGAGGGACTGCTCAGCCGCATGGATGTCGAGGTGTCGATTGAGGCTTCGATAAACACCGAGAACAAGAGCATCACCGTCAGTCTGTCCGGCGAGAAAGTCGGCGCGCTTATCGGACGCCGCGGTGAGACGCTGGGCGCGATACAGCACATCACCGGCTATATGGCGAACAAGGGCAAGGACGAGCGTGTGCGCGTCATCGTCGACGCCGAGGGCTATCGCGAAAAGCGCGAGGAGGCACTTCAGGGACTCGCGCGCCGCACCGCTCTCAAGGTCGTGCGCCTTCGCCACAACATCACGCTTGAGCCGATGAACGCCTACGAGCGCCACATCATACACACCGCGCTTCAGGACTGGCGCGACGTGTCCACCTTCTCCACCGGCGCAGAGCCGCGCCGCGCCGTCGTGATATCCTACACGCCCGGCGGCGGAAAGGGTTCGAGCGGCGAGCGCCGTGACGACCGCCGTCGTGACCGCCGCGACCGTCCGCGCCGCGAGCGTTCCGAACAGTCCGCTCCGTCCGAGCCGAAGGAGCGCACTCCCCTGCCCGAGCAGATCTGGGAGTGATAACACGAAACAAAACAGCCCCTTTGCGGGCTGTTTATGTTATAAACCAATTATAAGGAGGCACAAATCATGGCACTTGTACAGATGAATTTCCAGAGCCAGTACCTTCAGTCCAACCACGAAATAACGGTCATTCTGCCCGACCGTCCGTGGAATACCGACGCAAAGGACTTCTACTCCAGCGGCAAGAAGTATCCGGTGCTCTACCTGCTGCACGGCACGTTCGGCGACCACTCGGACTGGATACGCAAGTCGAACATCGAGCTGTACGCCTGCGAGAACGACATCATCGTTGTCATGCCCAGCGCGCTTAACTCTAACTATCAGAACTGGTCCAACTTCGCGTTCGGCTATGATATGTACGACTACCTGTTCGAGGAGCTGATGCCGCTTATCACCAACTGGTTTCCGGCAAGCTCGAAGCGCGAGGACACCTTCATCGCCGGTCTGTCGATGGGCGGCGGCGGAACGGCTCTCTACGCGGCGCAGCATCCCGAGAAGTTCGCTGGCGCGGCGATACTCTCCTCCGCTCCCCGCGACCTCGAGGCCCTGCGCACCACGCCCGCCGACAAGCTCGACCTCCGCACCAAGAACATCATCGCGATGTACGGCGGTCTGGACAACTACATCAAGTCGGTCGCAAACTCGTGGGTGCGCTTTGATGAGCTTGTCTCGAAGAAGGCGGACCTGCCCAAGCTCTATTTCGCCTGCGGACTGGACGATATGCTGCTGCCTACCTATACCACCTTCAAGGAGCACGCCAAGGAGATAGGACTCGACGCCAAGTTTGAGGAGTTTGAGGGCTACAAGCACGAGTGGCGGTTCTGGGATCTTACCATCCAGCGCGCGCTCGCCTACTTCGGCTTCGAGAGCCGTGACTGCGGTAATCCGTTTTAAGTTCGCTAAACGCGAACTTAAAACATAACTTTGAAGCTGCGCTCCAAAGTTACGGGATGCTACTTCTGGGAACGCCTTGTACGGTTCGCTAAACGCGAACTTAAAACATAACTTCAAAATCTGCGATTTTGAAGTTACCAGACCCAGCAGTGGTTGCGAACTTAAAACATAACTTTGAAGCTGCGCTCCAAAGTTACGAGGTCCTACTTCTGTCAAAGCGCAAAAAAGCACCTTCGACTCGCGTCGGAGGTGCTTTGCTTTATCCTTATTTACCGCTGTACGCGAACCGTAGCGCCATCGCCACCGCCTGCTCACGCGTGCAATAGCTGTCCGGCCCAAACTTGCCGTCGCCCACGCCGTTCACCGCGCCGCGCTTGGTCAGAAAGTACACCGCCGTGTACGCGTACTCCTTGATCCAGCCGTGATCGGCGTACAGCTCCACATCGCCGTAATCGAGCGTTTTCGCGGTGTAATTCCGGTCGTTTGCGAGCGTCCAGCCCTCCCAGTACGCCGCCTTGTAGGCGCGCACGAGCATCGTCGCCGCGTCCTGACGGCATATCCACTCGTTGGGATGGAAATTCCCGTCCTCCATGCCGTTGACTATCCCGAGCGCGTGGCACTTGAGCACGTCGAGGTCGTTCGTGTCGCCGAACGTACCCACCGGCGACGCCTGCGCCGTACTGCCGCTCATCTTCTCGTACAGCTTCACCGCTATCGCCGCAAACTCCGCGCGCGTGACCGAATTTCGCATATCCGCGTTCGAGAACACCGTCGGGAACAGTCCCTGACGCTGCGCATCGAGCAGCTCCGTCTCCGCCCATGGACTGCACCATCTGTACGCGGGCGGGGTGATCTCCGTCGCGCCGATGTCGGTGGGCGCTTCTTCCGGCGCTTCCGACGGTTCGGTCGATTCGCTCGGCTCTTCCGGCTCGGTGTCGGTCGCAGGCGGCTCATCAATATCTTCGGCGGAAGATCCGACCTCCGTCTCGGTCGGTTCGTCGTCCGCAATCGCCGCCGTACAGAGCGAAAGCAGCATCGCGACCGCCAGCAGCGCGGCAAAAATGCGCTTTTTCATCGTGTCTTCCTCCTTACAGGACAAGCTCGCTTACCGGCGTGCCGTCCAGCTTCTTTATCACTATCTTTTCACCGTCGTAGACCGCGTAGCTGCCGAAATCGCCGTCCTTGGGAAGGGTGGTAGAGCCGGGATTGAGAATGTACCCTCCGTTCGCCATCCTTCGCAGATCCTTGACGTGCGTGTGGCCGTGCACCAGCAGGTCGCCCGCCTTCATCGGTGGCAGGTTCGCCTCGTTGAATATGTGCCCGTGGGTGACGATTATGTCGCGCTGCGGCTCGCTTATTACGGCGTAACCGGGCAGTATCGGAAACTCGAGCAGCATCGCGTCCACCTCCGCGTCGCAGTTGCCCTGCACGCAGAGTATCCTGTCCTTCATCGCGTTCAGCAGCAGCACGACCTGCTTTGGGTCGTACAGGTTCGGCAGATCGTTTCGCGGTCCGTGATAGAGGATGTCGCCGCAGAGCACCAGCCGTTCGGCGTGCTCCTCCTCAAATCGCTTCACCAGCTGCTCGCAGCGCTCACCCGAGCCGTGTATGTCCGACGCAAATATAGTTATCATTTCGCACCTCCATTAAGGTTTTCAGTGTCTTTTCACAAGCAGATGTGCCGTAGCCTTCTTGCCGCCGACCAGCGTGTCCACCCGCGCCTTTTCGTTCAGTCCGCAGTCGCTCGCTATCTCCCACAGTCCAAACTCGCGGGCGGTCAGTATAACCGCGCGTCCGTCGTCCTTCAGCACTCGCGCCATTTCGGCGATAGCGTCGCGGTAGAGATCGTCGAGCGAATCGTCGCGGCGAAACTCGCCCCACGGCGGGTCGGTCAGCACCAGCGACACCGAGCGGTCGTCCAGCGGCAGCGCGCGAGCGTCCCCTTCTATCACCCGCGAGCCGTCCACCCGCGCGAATCGGTGCCGCAGCCAGCCCGCAAGCTCGCGTTCGCGCTCGACCGATATGGTCTTTACCCTCGCGAGGCCATGCGCGGCGGCGGCAAGCGAGCCGTGACCCGCAAACGGGTCGAGCACCACGTCGCCGTCGGTCACGCCGCCGAACTCGGCTATCGCCGCCGCAAGCGACGGCCGCAGCTCGCCCTTTTCCGGCTTGCGCTCGTTTGGGTCGGAAAGCAGCAGTCCGAAGAATCCGCCGCCCTCCGAGCGCACGGCGTACCAGAACTCGCAGTCCGCGCCGGTCCGTCCCGAGCGAAGCCCGGTCGAGCGGGATATCGTCCGCTCCGCCGCCACGAGCAGCTGCGGCTCGACCGACGTGAGCTTTCCCGCGCGCATGAACCGAACGCGGAAGCTCTTTGCCCGCAAGCCCTTCGGAAGTCGGGGCGGCGGGGCCTCGCGCACCATCCGCGCAAAGCTCGGCTGTCCCTCAAACTCACCGAATACCGCCCACACGCTTGCAAGGCACGGCGCCTTTGCTATCCTGCGGACGCTCGCGGAGCTGTCGAACCGCGCAAGCCCGTCGCGAACCGACAGTTTGAGCGGCGGCGCGCCGATCTCTCGTGCGAGCGCCTTTGCGACCACCTTGTCAAATCCCGGTGAAAACGCCCCTATCACGCGCACTCGGCACACCTCCCCTCATTTTCTTTCACTATATCATTGTACAGCAGAAACGCAAAAAGCGCAAGAAGTACCTTCCTTTTATCCGATTTTTCGTTGACGAATCCGGCCCCACCCGGATATAATATGATTACCAACCAAGCATTGGAGGAAACGCGTTATGAAAAAGGCATCCGAACTTCTTGAGCTGCTGAAAAGCCGCGAGCTGGACGGCTCTCTCGCCGCGGCGCAGGTCGCAAGCGGCAGTTTTTCAAGCGCCGCGGAGCGCGTCGAGTCGCTCGTTTGCCGCTTCATCGACAAGTACGGCGACCGCGACTGCACGGTCATAAGCGTGCCCGGGCGCACCGAGCTTGGCGGCAACCACACCGACCATCAGCGCGGTCGGGTGCTCGCGGCGAGCGTGAATATGGACATACTCGCGGTGATAAGCCCATGCGACGAGCCGCGCGTTCGGCTGTCCTCGGTCGGCTTCAAACGCGAAGACGACGTCGACCTAACCCTGCTCGAGCCGGTGGAGCGCGAGGCGACCCACTCCCCGTCGCTGATACGCGGCATCGCGCGATGGTTCTCCGACCACGGCCTGCCGATAGGCGGATTCTTCGCGTACACGCAGAGCGAGGTACCGTCGGGAAGCGGGCTCAGCTCGTCGGCTGCGTTCGAGGTGATGGTCGGCGCGGCGTTTGCGGCGGTGGGCGGCGTTGAGGTCGATCCGATCGACCTTGCGAAAGCCGGACAGTACGCCGAAAACGTGTTCTTCGGAAAGCCATGCGGACTGCTCGACCAGACCGCCTGCGCGTGCGGCGGCGTGGTCGCGATAGATTTCATCGACCCGTCCGCGCCCAGGGTGGAGCGCGCGACGCTCGACCTAAACAAGCTCGGATACGCGCTGTGCATAACGCTCACCGGCGGCTGCCACGCCGACCTGACCGACGACTACGCGGCAGTCCCCGCCGAGATGAAGGCGGTCGCGCGCGAGTTTGGCCAGGAGGAGCTTCGAGGCGTGGACGAGCGCGCGTTCTACGACGCGATACCCGCGCTTCGCGGAAAGGTCGGCGACCGCGCGATACTCCGCGCGATGCACTTCTTTGACGAGAATCGACGGGTGGAGAAGCTCGTCGACGCGCTGAAAAGCGGTGACTTCGCCGAGTATCTGTGGTTGGTAAACGAGAGCGGAAACAGTTCGCGCAATATGCTGCAAAACATATTCTCGCCGCACGCCACAAACGAGCAGGGCGTGTCGCTCGCGCTTGAGATAAGCGAGTTCGAGCTCGGAGGCAGCGGCGCCTTCCGCGTCCACGGCGGCGGCTTTGCGGGTACTATCCAGGCGTATGTCCCGCTCGACATCGTGGACGACTATCGCGCGACGATGAACAAATTCTTCGGTGAGGACGCCTGCCGCGTGCTCGCGATACGCGCGAAGGGTCCTGCCGTGATAGCGTGATTTTCAACATCCTTAATCAAAAATCAGGGGGATTTGGCATGAAAAAGATTCTTGTTGCGGGCGGCATGGGTTACATCGGAAGCCACACCGTCGTCGAGCTGGTCGCGGCCGGGTATGAGCCGATAATCGTGGACAACCTGTCCAACTCGAGCGTGTCGATGCTCGATCCGCTTGAAAAGCTCTGCGGTGTGCGTCCCAAGTTCTACGAGGCGGACATCCGCGACCGCGAGGCGATGGACAGGATATTTGCCGAGCAGCAGATCGACGCGGTGATACACTTCGCGGGACTGAAGGCGGTCTCCGAGAGCGTGTCCAAGCCCATCGAGTACTACGACAACAACATATCCGGCACGCTTGTCCTCTGCGACGCGATGCGTGCCGCGGGCTGCAAAAAGCTGGTGTTCAGCTCGTCCGCCACCGTCTACGGCCCAATCAACGAGCCGCCGTATACCGAGGATATGCCCACCTCCGCGACCAATCCCTACGGCTGGACAAAGGTAATGCTCGAGCGAGTGCTCGAGGACATATGCACCTCCGACCCCGAGTGGAAGGTGCTGTCGCTGCGCTACTTCAACCCCATCGGAGCGCACGAGAGCGGGCTTATCGGCGAGGAGCCGAACGGCATACCAAACAATCTCTTCCCCTATATCGCCCGCGTCGCGAGCGGCAAATTCGACCACCTCAAGGTCACCGGAAACGACTATCCGACCCCCGACGGCACCGGCGTGCGCGACTACATCCACGTCGTTGACCTCGCGACCGGCCATATCGCCGCGCTGAAGCGTCTGGAGGAGCAGAGCGGCTACGACGCGATAAATCTCGGCACAGGCAGGGGTTCGAGCGTTTTCGACGTGCTGCACGCGTTTGAGAAGGCGTGCGGACGCGAGCTGCCGTACAGGATATATCCGCGCCGTCCCGGCGACCTGGCGTTCAGTTTCGCAAACGTCGACAAGGCAAAACGCGTGCTCGGCTGGGAGGCGAAATATGACATGGAGCGTATGTGCGCCGACGGTTGGCGCTACATCGAAAACGTGTCTGAGTGACCGCACACAGGACAAAATACGCGACAAAAAAGAGGGCTTTCGCCCTCTTTTTTTGCGTCCTCATCTCACTGACGCGTCAGCACGAACATTCCTATCGCGCAGGCGACCGGCAGGTTCAGGCTGTCCACGTCCTCGGTCTGCGGGATGAAAACGCTCGTCCCTCGCTCGGCGTATTCGTGCGCAAGCCCTGTCGCCTCGTTTCCGAAAACCATCGTGAACGCGCGCGACTTCGGGCGGGTGG
This sequence comes from uncultured Oscillospiraceae bacterium, assembly GCA_964493515.1. Taxonomy (GTDB): domain Bacteria; phylum Bacillota; class Clostridia; order Oscillospirales; family JAAYOS01; genus CANRIN01. The sequence continues at coordinate 12,710 of CAZBNJ010000027.1, forward strand.
ATGTGTCGAGCGGCTTTGCCCCGTCGAGCATAAAGGTGTACACCTCGCGTGCGGGAAAGTCGGCGGCGTAATCCTCCCACGACGCGTAGGAGCGGGTACGCACGCGGAACAGCGCACCCATCGACGCGCGGACGGTGCGCGGGGAGAACCGGTCTGCGGCGGGCGTTATTATCGCGATGTCGCGCACCCCAAGTCCCGCGGCGGTGCGGAGTATCGTGCCCAGGTTGCCCATGTCCCCCGGATGATCGAGCACCAGATGCGGCGCGTCGGCGACAAGCTCGCTTTCAAACTTGCGGAACACCGCCGCGACGAACACGTTCTCCTTTGGGCTTACGCGCTGTATGACATGGTCCGCGCCGACCTGAAGCGGGATTCCAAGCTCGCGGCACCGCTCGGCAACGCCGGCGCTGTCCTCAAAGGTCGAGTGCAGATACACCGCCTCGCACAGCTCCGGGCGGCAGGAGAGCAGCTCCATCGTCGGGAAAGCGCCGAGCGTGTGGCTCGTCTCCTGATCCTTTTTGTATGGGCGCAGCGGCGTCATGGCACGACCTCCCTTTTTGGCTTTATATGGATATTTTACGACAAACGCGGCGCGATTGCAAGTACCGCCGTTGTCGGTTTTGGGGCTTGCCTTGCTACGAAAGATACGGTATAATTCCAGTAGTTATCCCAATCGGAGGTCAGGCAAATGAATCGTGTTTCGGTGAAGAATCTCACGGCGATAGCGGTCGCAGCGGCGGTCGTGGCGGTGCTGTCGCAGATATCCATTCCAACCCCGCTGGGCGTGATGATGACGCTGCAAACCTTTGTCGTGCCGCTTGTCGGCATCCTGCTCGGGTGGAAGCGCGGCGCGATAGCGCTTGTCGTCTATCTGCTGCTCGGCGCGGTCGGAGTGCCGGTGTTTACCGAATTCAGCGGCGGCTTTCACTGCTTTGTCGGGCCGACCGGCGGCTTTCTTGTCGGCTTCCCGATAATGGCGATGCTCGCGGGCTTTGGCGCACGCAAGGGCGGACTGAAGCGCGCGATGTGGCTCATATGCGGCGTGATAGTCGACTACACGTTCGGAGTGGCGGTGTTCATGCTTGTGACCGGCTCGGGGCTGTGGGCTGCCATCCAGGCGTGCGTGCTGCTCTTCCTGCCGCTCGAGGCGGTCAAGCAGGCGTGCGTGTGGGCGCTCGCTCCGAGGCTCGGTCGTGCGCTGGACAGGGTGGGTGCGCGCTGATGGGCAGCACGATACCGCTTCGGCCTCACCATCTGCTCTGCACGCTCTCCTACTCGGGGCACGGTTACAGCGAGGAATTCACCGCTCGGATGGACGCGCTCACAAGGCAGCTGCGCTCGGGCGAGGAGCCGACCTTCAAGCTGCAAATATCGCCCGACTGCCTGTGTGAAGTCTGTCCGAATCGCACCGACAGCGGCTGCCTAAGCGACGAAAAGGTGCTGAGATATGACCGACGCACGCTCGACGCGCTCGGGCTTGACGAGTCGGAGATAGGTTACGCCGACGCAAAACGCGCACTGCGAGAGAAGCTAACCCCCGAACTGCTCGAATCCGTCTGCGGCGACTGCGAGTGGCGGGAGCTGTGCTCGGTCGAGGGAATGCTGCAAAATCTAAAATGAACGCTCGGGAGGGTCGGCCTGCGGTCGATCCTCTTTTTTTGACAGCAGCTTCGCATATGTCAGGTCTATCGCAAACGCCCCGAGCGGCGCGGTGAGCAGTATTGCTATGACCGACACGACCAGCACAGTCATTCCGCAGGGCAGTCCCATCGTCAGCGGAAGTCCGCCGATAGCCGCCTGCACCGTCGCCTTTGGTGTGTACGCGAGCATACAGAACAGCCGCTCCCTGACGTTCAGCGGTGACGCGGCGACACATATGAATACGCCGACCATACGGAACACGAGCGCGCAGAGCACGAGCGCTATCGCGCCCACGCCCGCCTCCCCTATGCTGTCCACCGCGACCGACGCTCCTACCAGCACGAACAGGAATATCTCCGCGGGAATCCACATCTTGTCGAATATCGCCGCCTGTTTTGCCGCGGTTTCGACGTTCTTTCTGCGGAGCGCGGCACCGACCGCCATGGTGGCAATCAATCCGGCAAACGGGATGACCGCGGTGCTCTCTATCCAGTTCAGCACAAACGCCGTCGCCAGCCCGACTATTGCCTGCACCGTCGGAGCCACGCGCAGCTTCTGAAAGAGAGCGGCGCATACAAGTCCTACCCCTATGCCGGCAGCCACGCCGAGCGCTATCGAAGCCGGTATCCCCGCAAAGCTCAGCCAGGACACCGACTCGCCCCGCGCAAGTCCGGTAAAGGTCGTGAACAACACGATAACGAACACGTCGTCTACCGACGCTCCGGCAAGTATCATCTGCGGAATACCCTTTTCCGCGCCGTAGCCCATGTCGATGAGCTTTATCATCCTCGGCACCACCACTGCGGGCGACACCGCTGCCACCACCGCGCCGAGTATCGCCGCCTCGAGACGGGAAAGTCCGAGGAATATCGGCGCGAGGACGACCACTCCGACCACCTCAAAGCAGGCGGGGACAAAGCACAGAAGCACCGCCGAGCGACCTACCTTTTTGAGATCGGCAAGCTCGAATTTCAATCCCGCGCGGATGAGAATTATTATCAGCGCTATCTTCCGCAGCTCGGCGGATATACTGAGAATACTGTCGTCCAACAGATTCAGGACGTGCGGACCGACGATTATTCCGGCAATTATCATGCCAAACAGCGCGGGAAACCGTATCTTTCGGCAGACCGCTCCCATGGCAAGGCCGGCGAAAATGATTATCGCAATACTTATCAGCACAGGCATTTTCCTCCTCAATACGCAGAAAAAGCTGACAATTTCTGCGCAAAAAAGTCGCAGAAGTCATCAGCTTTTACAAGCGGTTTTGGCGATGGTTCGCTGCCATGGGAGAACCTCATTCCCAATCGCTATCATATACCCGCATCCGCGAAAAGTCAACCTCTTTTTTGCTCCGCTGCATAAATAGGCCAATCTCTCCACACAATACCTTTGCGGCAAAACGCAAAATTGTTTGACGAAAGCGAGGATCATTCTATGTCACCGAAAGAACTGCTCTATGTCGAGGACGCGCTCGGACACTCGCAGGAGATGCACACCTCCTGCACCGACTTCGCGTCGCAGATCACCGACCCTGAACTCAAGACCTTTGTCCAGAATCTCGCGTCGCAGCACCAGAGCTGCTTCACCAAGTTCTACGAACTGCTGAACAAGAACGCGTAAAGGGAGGAAACCAAAATGGAAGATCAGATAGTGATGTCCACCATCCTTAACGGCACAAAGGGTCTGTGCGACCTGATGATGCACGGTTCGATCGAGTCGTCCACGCCGGACGTCCACAAGGCGTTCTGCTCGGCGCTCAGCGAGTGCCTGGATATGCAGAACCAGATCTACTCAAAGATGAGCGCGAAGGGCTGGTATCCGACGCAGAACGTCGAAAAGACCAAGATAGACTCCGCGATACAGAAGTTTTCGCAGCCCACGCAGGGCTGAAACATGAAAAAGAGGGGCGAAAGCCCCTCTTTTTTACATATCTATGCCGAAAAACCGCAGTCCGTTTGCGAATGTCTGCTCGGCAAATGTTTCTGCGCGGACGCCGCGTTCCTCCGCAAGCCGCTCGCAGATGTGGTGCAGATACAGCGAACTGTTTCGCCGTCCGCGCACCGGCTCTGGCGCGAGGTATGGCGAGTCGGTCTCTATCATGATGCGGTCGTTCGGAACTGCTACCACCGCCTCGCGCAGCTTGTGCGCCGTCTTGAAGGTCGCGCTGCCGGTAAAGCTGACATACCAGCCTCGGCGCACCAGATCCTTCGCGAACTCCGCGCTGCCCGAAAAGCAGTGGAACACACCGCGCACGTTCGGAAACTCGTCCACTATCTCAAGGCAGTCGCCGTGCGCCTCGCGGTCGTGCACGATGACCGGAATCCCCAGCTTCTCGGCGAGCGCCATCTGTCGGCGGAAAACCGTCTTTTGCGTGTCCCTGTTGTCCTTGCGCCAGTAATAGTCCAGCCCTATCTCACCTATCGCGACCACCTTTTTGTGCGACGCGAGCGACTCTATCTCGGCGAGTGCCGCGCTGTCAAATGTGTCCGCGTCCGACGGGTGGAACCCGACCGCCGCGTAGAAGTGCGGATATTTCTCGCTGAACTCCACGGCGGCTCGGCTGGACACAAGCTCGCAGGCTGGGTTTACCACCAGCGCCACGCCCTCGTAGCGAAGCGAGCGTATCAGCGCGTCGCGGTCGCCGTCAAACCTGCCGTCGTCGTAGTGCGCGTGGGTGTCGAAAAGTCTCATCAGTGGATGCGCTGACCGGCGGGCACCTCGTCGGGCAGGAATATCACCGACGCCGCGTCGCCGACATCCGCCGCGAGCAGCATTCCGTTGGACATCTCGCCGCGAAGCTTTGCCGGCTTGAGGTTCGCGACAACAACTATCGTCTTGCCAACGAGATCCTCCGGCGAGTACCACGCGCGGATGCCGCTGACTATCTGGCGGTGCTCGGTGCCCATGTCCACCTGAATTTTCAGCAGTTTGTCCGACTTCTCGACCGGCACGACCTCAAGCACCTTTGCCGCGCGCAGCTCCACCTTCATAAAGTCGTCGATGGATATGATGCCGCTCTCCTCCGGCTGCTCCGCCTTCTTCTCGGTCTTTTCGGCGGACTTTTCAGCCTTCTTCTGAGCTTTTTCCGCTTCCTTCTTGGAGGCTTCGAGTATCTTGTTCAGCTCCTCTATCTCCTTGTCGATGTCGATGCGCGGGAAGAGCGGAGCGGCGGTCGTGGTCTTCCAGAAGCAGTCCGCGCCCGACTCATACTGCACGGCTTCCCACACTCGACCGGGCTGCGGCACGCCGAGCGTGTCGAATATCGCCTGCGCGGTGGTGGGCATGATCGGGCTTATCAGTATCGCGGCGACGCGTATCGCCTCGCACAGGTTTTTCATCACCGACAGCAGGCGCGGCTTGTTTGCCTCGTCCTTGGCAAGCGTCCACGGCGTTGTTTCGTCGATATACTTGTTGGCGCGGCTTATCAGCTTCCACGCCTCGCCCAGCGCGACCGAGAACTGCATCTGCTCCATCGCGGCGGCATACTTCTCGGTCACCTCTGACGCGAGCGCCGCAAGCTCGTCGTCTATCGGCTCGTGCCTGCCGCCGGTAGTGAGGTCGCCGCCGAAATAGCGGTCGCTCATCGCGGTCGAGCGGCTGACCAGGTTGCCGAGGTCGTTTGCGAGGTCGGTGTTTATCGTCTGAATGAGCAGTTCGTTTGTAAAGTTGCCGTCCGAGCCGAACGGGAAGGTGCGCAGCAGGAAGAAGCGCAGCGCGTCCACGCCGTAGCGCTCGGAGAGCATATACGGATCTATCACGTTGCCCTTGGACTTGGACATCTTCTCGCCGTTGAAGTTCAGCCATCCGTGTCCGTACACCTTCTTGGGCAGCGGCAGGTCGAGGCTCATGAGGAACGCCGGCCAGTATATCGCGTGGAAACGGACTATCTCCTTGCCCACAACGTGTATGTCGGCGGGCCAGAACTTGTCGAGGTCGTCGTATTTGTCGTTCTGATAGCCGAGCGCGGTCATGTAGTTGAACAGCGCGTCCAGCCACACATAGACCACATGACCGGGGTCAAAGTCCACCGGCACGCCCCAACTGAAGGTGGTTCGCGACACGCAGAGATCCTGAAGTCCGCCCTCGCAGTCGATGAAATTGTTCACCATCTCGTTTACACGGCTGCGCGGCTGGAGAAAGTCGGTGTTCACGAGCAGATCGCGCACGCGGTCGGCATACTTGGACGCGCGGAAGAAATATGCCTCCTCCTCGGCGTCCACGACCTCGCGGCCGCAGTCGGGGCACTTGCCGTCCACGAGCTGACTGTCGGTCCAAAAGCTCTCGCAGGGCTTGCAGTATTTGCCCTTGTACTTTCCCTTGTATATGTCGCCGTTTTCGTACATCTTCTTGAAGATCTTCTGTATGGCGGCGACGTGGTAGTCGTCGGTGGTGCGGATGAAGCGATCGTTTGAGATGTTCATCAGCTTCCAGAGGTCGAGCACGCCCTTGGGACCCTCCACGATGCGGTCGACGTACTCCTTGGGCGTTACGCCCGCCGCAGTTGCCGTATCCTCTATCTTCTGACCGTGCTCGTCGGTGCCGGTGAGAAACAGAACATCGTAACCCTGCATTCGCTTATACCGCGCCATTGCGTCGGTGGCTACGGTGCAGTAAGCGTGTCCGATGTGCAGCTTGTCACTCGGATAGTAGATGGGGGTTGTGATGTAGAATTTCTTGTCCGACATGGTTTAATGACCTCCGTTATGCGGTTTTTGCGGTTGATGCGCCGCAATATGGCAGCAAATCTGCCATTTAATCCATTATATCGCAAATTCTGCTTTTTGCAAGTCCTTTCGGCGGATAATCTGCGGCGGCGCGGCTGTTTCCCTGCTGTTTATAATTTATGTAAACCATAATGAAAAGTTCAAAGCGCGTTCACAGTTTGGCCACATTTGCTCTGTATACTTTTTATTGTACCGAGGATGACATCTCGGACCGACAGCCGAAAGGTTGTCGCCAGTCATTTCCCCCTAACCCTCTTACATATTCCCAACTTTCCAATTCCTTCTGAAAAGGACACGCCTTCCCCAGGCGTGTCCTTTTCATCTTCGCCGCTGCGCCGTTTAGCGCTGGTTCTGCGAATTCTGGTTCTTGTTGTTCTCCTGGTTCTGGTTGTTCTGCGACTGGTTGTTCTGGTTCTGATTGTTCTTCTGGTTGTTGTTCTGGTTCTGGTTGCGATTGTTCTGCTCGTTCATTTTGGTATACCTCCGTTTTTTGATGTATATCAACCGGCTTCGCTCTACGACGATCTCGTGGGTCGAAGCCACTGCCGATAACACGAATAGTTTCCCGCAAAGCTATTGAATTATTCGCGAAAATCGCTATAATATATTGTGAGCGAAAATTTTTGCGGAGGGAGGTCGAACCGTGAAGATACTTGTCGTGAGCGACGAGGAGTCGAAGTACATATGGGACTTTTTCGACAAGGAACGATTCAGAGGCGTAGAGCTTATCATATCCTGCGGCGACCTCGACCCGCGCTATCTGACCTTTCTCGCGACGATGATACCCGCGCCGGTGGTGTATGTGCGCGGAAATCACGACAAGAAGTACGACATAAAGCCGCCGGAGGGCTGCATTCCTATCGACGACAAGGTGTTTTGTTACAAGGGACTGCGGCTTATCGGCTTTGGCGGAGTGCCCGGTCTCCGAGGGCCGGAGCATCTCCAGTTTACCGAGCGCGAGATGGCTCGCCGCATACACAAGACGCGTTTTCAGGTGTGGCGCTCACACGGCGTGGATGTTCTGGTCACCCACGCGCCGGCGTTTGGGCTTGGTGACCTGCCCGACCGCTTCCACCAGGGATTCGAGTGCTTCCGACACGCGTTGGACATACTTCAGCCGCGCTATCACTTCTACGGCCATGTCCACCTGCGCTACGGCGCGAGCGGTGCGCCGATAGAGTACGGACGCACGACGCTGATAAACGCGTGCGGATATAAGATATTGGATATCGACGTCTGAGC
>CAZBNJ010000028.1:0-19942 GCA_964493515.1 uncultured Oscillospiraceae bacterium
AGTCGAACCGCACCGGCAAGGCCGTCTACTTCGGTGACGACGGCAGGGCGCTTCCCGTGAAATAAGCCAAACCAACACACCACCAAAAAACAGGAGCCGCACGGCTCCTGTTTTTATCTGCCATATTTTCTATTGAGAAACCGCCGTTTCTGTGCTACAATAGCTTCGACCCTTGAAACATCAGGAGGTATAAGATCACATGAAACTCGGAATCGTCGGACTGCCGAACGTCGGCAAGTCCACTCTCTTCAACGCCATCACCAACGCCGGCGTGGACGCCGCCAACTATCCGTTCTGCACCATCGAGCCAAACCAGGGCGTCGTCGAGGTGCCGGACGAGCGCCTCGACCTGCTCGCCGAGCTATACCACCCCAAAAAGGTCACCCACGCCACCGTCGAGTTCGTCGACATCGCCGGACTGGTCAAGGGCGCGTCGAAGGGGGAGGGCCTCGGCAACAAGTTCCTGTCGCACATTCGCTCCACCGACGCGATATGCCACGTCGTGCGCTGCTTCGAGAACCCCGACATCACCCATGTCGACGGCTCGATAGACCCGCTGCGCGACATCGCCACCATCGACCTCGAGCTGTGCATGAGCGACCTCGAGGCGGCGGAGCGCGCGCTCGACAAGCTGAACAAGACCGCCAAGGCGAATCCCAAAAAGTACGAGTCGGAGATAAATTGGCTCACCGGCATGATATCCTGGCTCAACGACGGCAAGACCGCCCGCAGCTACCCCGACCCCGCGCCGGAGGACAGCGAGACGCTCCGCGACCTGTCGCTGCTCACCGCAATGCCGGTCATCTACGTCGCCAACATGGACGAGGACGGCTTCGTCGACCGCGACAACAATGCGATGTACCAGGCGGTCGCAAAGCACGCCGAGAGCGAGGGCGCGGCGGCGCTCCCGATATGCGCCGAGATGGAGCAGGAGATAGCGGCCCTCGACTCTCCGGAGGAGCAGAAGGAGTTCCTCGAGACACTCGGCCTTGAGGAGAGCGGACTCAACCGCCTCATCCGCGCCAGCTATTCGCTGCTCGGACTGATGAGCTTCCTCACGGCGGGCGAGCCGGAGGTCCGCGCCTGGACAATAAAGAACGGCACTCCCGCGCCGCAGGCAGCCGGCAAGATACACTCGGACATCGAGCGCGGCTTCATTCGTGCCGAGGTGATAAACTATCGGCAGCTGCTCGACTGCGGCTCGCTCGCGGCGGCGCGCGAGAAGGGCCTCGTCCGCTCGGAGGGCAAGGAGTACGTCATGCGCGACGGCGACGTGGTCCTCTTCCGCTTCAACGTGTGATGAAGCTGCCCTCCTTTATCTGGCATCCCGCAAGCCCGAAACGCATCGAAATTATCGACGCGCTGCGCGGGCTGTCGATACTACTTATGGTAATACACCACGCGCTATATGACGCTGTGTATTTCCTCGGAGCGCCCAAATGGCTGTTCTCCAACTTCATCTTCGACCCGCTGCACTACTTCTTCGCGGGACTGTTCATCTTCCTCAGCGGGGTCAGCTGCCGGTTCTCGCACAGCAATCTCAAGCGCGGACTGGTCACCTTCGTCGCCGGATGGGTGGTCACGCTCGTCACCTACCTCGTCGGCAACCCCGCGTGGTTCGGCATACTCCACCTGCTCGGCTCGTCGGCGATACTTGTCGGCGCGGCGGAGCTGGTGTTCCCGCGGCTGCTGCACGGCGACCGCTCAAAGCGCCGCGACGTCGCGCGCGTCCTCGTCGTCCTCGCAAGCGTTATACTTTTAGTATTTTTATGGAGCAAAGTATACCATTCGTCGTATGATTTCAAAGGTTTCGCGTGGCTCGGGTTCGTCTATCCCGGCTACTACTCGAGCGACTGGTTCCCGCTGCTGCCCTGGTTTTTCGTCTACACGGCGGGCGCCGCGGTCGGAGGCTTCGTCGTCGAGCGACGGCTGCCCGAGCGGTTCTACACCGCGAAAATTCCCTTCTTCGCGACGGTCGGACGGAACACGCTCATCGTCTATGTCCTTCACCAGCCGGTGCTCTTCGGCGTCACCATGCTCATAAAACTGTTTCTGAAATAACCGACTCTTTACAGCATAAACTTTTCGTGGTAAAATACCTTCGTGCACAAATAATTTATAGGGGAGAGGTACATAATGGCTAAGGACCACCTTATTATGGACAAGACCGAGATAATCGCAGATCAGCTTCTCGGCAACCAGTGGCGCAAGATCTCGGCGCGCGCCGACCGCATCAAGGCGATAAACTTCGACATCATCGAGACCCGCAAGTTCATCTTCCTCAAGGGCACCGACGAGGTGATAAGCATCGAGGCTTCGCCCATGCCCATCAAGTTCTTCCGCTCCAAGGAGAAGAACTTCTTCGACGGCTACAAGACCCAGCTGGAGAAGTTCGCCAAGGAAAACCGCATCACTATTCACGATAATACTAAGTAAGAAGCGTTAAGGTAGACACATAGGCGGCGTAACGTCCGGAGCTATGTCCCGATGAGGCACACCCCGTGTGTCACGCAGGGAACAGCCGCAGGAGGTTACGCCGCCGTAATGTGTCCAACCGAAACGTGACAGGGAGATTTCCTATGAATATGCTCGCCGTCGTCTTTGCCGCGCTCGTAATAGCGCTCATCGGCTATATGTTTTACAAGTACGTCCGCGCCGTCCGCTCTGAGGACGCGCCGGACGCGCGCTCGCCGATGCGCTTTCACCCCATACATCGCTGCACCCGACGCGACGCGCTCATCGCTCTTGTCATCACCGTCGTTTACGCGCTGGTCGGATTCTCCAACCTCGGCGACACAGTCGCGCCGCAGTCGTTCTACCGTCTCACCAAGGAGTCTCCGTCGCTTACGATAGACCTCGGCGAGACGCGCACGCTCGGCGGCATATTCTACTATACCGGCTCTTTTCACGATGTCTACGGCAACTACAAGGGCTACGACATCGAGCTGTCGACCGACGGCGAAAACTTCACCCCCTACGGCATCCTTGAGCAGACGCACGCCAACACCTTCCACTGGGTCGACCGCACCTTCTCCGACGAGGACGTCGCCGAGTACGGCGCACCCACCGCGCGATATATCCGCCTCACCGCGTACGTCTTCCCGATGGAGCTTGGCGAGCTGTGCATCATCGACGCGGACAGCTCGTCGCCCATCGACCCCGCGTCCTTCAAAACCTCACCGGTCGACGCGCGCTCGAAACTGTTCGACGAGCAGTCGCTCAAGCCGGACGAGCCGTCCTACAAAAACTCGATGTACTTCGACGAGATATACCACGCACGCACCGCCCGCGAGTTCCTGAACGCCGAGAAGGTCTACGAAAACACACACCCGCCGCTCGGCAAGTCGATCATCTCTCTCGGCATCGCGATGTTCGGCATGACTCCGTTCGGATGGCGGTTCATGGGCGTGCTCTTCGGCGTGCTCATGCTGCCCTTCTGCTATGTCCTCATTAAGAATATGTTCGGCAAGACGTGGCTCGCCTCCTGCGGCACGCTCATCTTCGCCTTCGACTTCATGCACTACGTCCAGACCCGAATCTCCACCATCGACACCTACGGTCTGTTCTTCACCATACTCATGTACTTCTTCATGTACCGCTTCCTCGCCGCCGGCTACGACGCCCCCGCGCGCACTCGGCTCGTGCCGCTCGCGCTCTGCGGAGTCAGCTTCGGACTCGGCATCGCGTCCAAGTGGACCTGCTTCTACGCCGCCGCCGGACTGGTCGTGCTCTATGTCGTCGGCGCGGTCATCGAGGGCAAGCGCCTCGTAAGCGAGGGCAGGGGACGCGAGTTCGCAAAGAAGCTCACCGCCGTCCTCGCCGTCAGCGTCCTGTTCTTCGTGGTCGTCGGCTTCGGCATCTACGCGCTGAGCTATATCCCATTCGCGCGCGGAAACGGCAGAGAGTTCAACTTCGCCACGATATGGGCAAACCAGACCTCCATGTTCGACTACCACTCAAAGCTCGTCGCCACCCACTCCTACCAGTCGAGCTGGTGGCAGTGGCTGCTCGACGGCAGACCGATACTCTATTTCCGCAGGTATATGGGCAGCGACACCGCCGGATTCTCATCCTTCAACTCGCCGCTCGTCGCCTGGGCCGGACTTCTCGCCATGGTCGCGCTGATAGCGTCGCTCTACCGCAGCGCGTCCAAGGCCGCCAAGTGCGTCGGACTGTTCTTCGCCCTCTGCGTCATCGCCGGATTTACCGCGCAGATAGTCACCTTCATCGCGAGCAACTTCGAGCAGTTCACAAATCAGCGGTGGGGCTACTTCTTCGCCCTCGGCGTGGTCGGCTCGGTAATCGCACCGTTCGCGGCAGCCTTCCTTAGCTCGCTTATCAAGCGACGCAAGGCTCACGCACAGCCCGACGACATCTGCGCACCCGTATCCACCCCCGACTTCCCCTACACCCCCAACCGCTCGACCGCTCTGTTCATTGTTATTGGCGCACTCGCGCAATTACTGTCCTGGACGCTGGTCACGCGCTGCACCTTCGCCTATCACTACTTCCCGACGAGCTTCTTCCTCGTCCTCGCGCTCGCCGCGCTCTTCAATCGCTGGGACGAAACGGGAGTCAGAGCCTCAACTCCGACCGGTTCCGCGAAGCGGAATCGCGCCCGCTTCCACGCGGTCTCAACGATGTTCGCCGACGCGACGCAAGGAAAGCGCGTATGTCTCATCTTTACCGCATCGTGCGTGCTGCTGTTCGCGCTCTACTACCCCGCGCTGACCGGGCTGTATTCCCCCAACTGGTACCACTCCCTCCTAAAGTGGTTTCCTTCGTGGGTGGTGTAGAAAGGAGCGCATATGCTTTACGACAATCACACGCACACCCGCTTCTCGCCCGACGGCAACCAGTCGACCGACGAGCTTGCCCGCGCCGCAAAAGCCGCCGGTCTTGCGGGCTTCACCCTCACCGACCACTGCGATATGCAGGGCTGGGACGGCTCGCCCTACGACTTCCGCCGCGACGAATCCTACGCCGCCATCGCCGACGCGCGCGAGCGCTATCCCGAGCTCGACATCGGCTTCGGCGTCGAGCTATCCGACTGGCGCGTCGACCCCGCACACGCGGCGGAGGTCATATCCGACCCGCGCGTCGACTTCGTGATAGGCTCGATGCACACCCTGCACGGCATCGACCTGTCCTTCATCAATTACCCGACAAAAGCCTACTGCGAGCTAATCCTGCGCTGGTACGCCGAGGAGCTGGTCGGTCACTGCGCGGGCGACTTCGACTCGCTCGGGCACCTTACATACCCGCTGCGCTACATGCGGAAATGCGGATTCGACCCCGACTTCACCAAGCAGCGCGACGCGATAGCCGAGGTGTTTCGCGTGCTCATCGACCGCTCGAAGTCGCTCGAGATAAACTCAAGCGGTCTCCGCCAGGGGATGGGCTGCACCCTGCCCGACGCCTACTGGCTGCGGCTCTATCGCGACCTCGGCGGCGAGATGATAACGCTCGGCTCGGACGCGCACGCCCCCGCCGATGTCGGCGCGAACATCTCCGACGCGGCGGAGCTTGCAAAGTCGCTCGGTTTCGGTTATAATTTAGTGTACAGAGGGCGCAAGCCGCGTCACGTCGCGCTTTAGCCGTACACCTACAACAAAGCAATAGGAGTTATCCCACATGAAAATATCAATCGCCTGTGACCACGGAGCATACGCGCTCAAGGAGCACCTCAAGCCGTTTGTCGAATCGCTCGGCCACACGGTCGTCGACTTCGGCACCTACTCGACCGACAGCTGCGACTACCCGACCTTCATCGCGCCGGCGGCGCACGCGCTCGCGAACGGCGAGGTCGACCGCGCCATCGTGCTCTGCACCACCGGCATCGGCGCGTCCATCGTCGCAAACAAGGTGCGCGGCGTCCGCTGCGCGCTCGTCCACGACAGCTGGTCGGCGGTGATGACCCGCCGCCACAACGACACGAACGCTCTCGCCATCGGCGCCGGCGTGACCGGCACTAACCTCGCCGAGCAGATAGTGTCCGCGTGGCTCTCGACCGAGTTTGACGGCGGCCGACATCAGCGCCGCGTCGACCAGATAACCGCCGTCGAGCGCGGTGACCTCTAAAGCGCACTCCAACAAAATCCGCACGCTATGCAACGAAACAACGGCTCCATTGCGTTGTTTCGTTGTTTTTTGCTACGTTATTCCCGAAAAGTTGACTTCCACAAATTTTTTCGCAAATTTCGGCTCAACCCCCTTGCAATTTCCGCCCGATATGTTAGAATAACCCCTGTACGGAATAGAACCCAACACACCCAACGGACGGAAAAGGGGGAATGGAGCGTATGTTATTCAAGTGGGCATATAGCTGGATGGGCAAGTACAAGCGTCGCCTCATCTTCGCTATAGTCCTAAACATCCTGGGCGTCGTGGCAATGACCTTCGAGCCGTTCATCTTCAGCTCGATAGTCGACGACGTTCTCATGCCGCAGCAGTTTGAACGGCTGCTGCCAATGCTCTGCCTTGCGATAGGTATCGGCGTCATCTTCATAGCCTGCCGCTACTTCCAGGGAATCCTCGGCGAGCAGGCGGCGCAGGAGGCGGTGTACAATGTCCGCTCGGCGCTGTTCAAAAATCTGATGAAGCAGTCGGGCAATTTTTACGCCACCAATCGCTCGGGCGACCTCATCAACAAGTGCTCAAGCGACGTTGAGATGATGAACCACTTCATCTGCTGGGTCACTCCCAAGTGGGTGGAGATGGTGCTCATGCTCCTCGCCGCGCTCATCGTGTTCTTCTCGATAAACTGGCTGTACACGCTCATCCTCTTTGCGATAACGCCGCTCAGCGCGATAGTCGGCGCAAAGCTCGCAAAGTCGGTGCGTCCGGCGTTCAGCGACGCCCGTGAACAGCTCTCCCGCCTCAACACCGTGGTCCAGGAGAACATCTCCGGCAACCGCGTGGTCAAGGCGTTCGTCCGCGAGGACTACGAGATAGAGAAGTTCCAGAAGGAGAACCAGGAGTACAAGCGCCTGAACATCAAGGCGAACATGATCTGGCTCAAGTACGGCCCGATAATCGACTCGATAGCCTCGGTGATGACGGTCATGAACCTCATCGTCGGCGGCGTGATGGTCGTGCTCGGTCAGATCTCGCTCGGCAACCTGACGCTCTTCCTGTCGCTCGCGTGGGCGCTCAACGAGCCGATGATACTCGTCGGTCAGCTGGTCAACGACACGCAGCGCTTCCTCGCGTCCGCCGAGAAGATAATGGGCCTCTACTACACCAAGACCGACATCGAGCAGCCGATAAAGGAAGCCACCCCCGAGGAGGCAAAGGGCGACATCGAGTTCAAGGACGTCACCCTCAGCTACGGCAGCCTGAAGGTGCTCGACCACGTCAACCTGCACATCAAGCCAGGTGAGACGATAGGCATCATGGGACCGACCGGCTCGGGCAAGACCAGCCTCGTCAGCCTCATCCCGCGCTTCATCGACGTCACCTCCGGCGAGGTGCTGCTCGACGGCGTGAACGTCAAGAACTACAACCTCCAGAAGCTGCGCGGCCGCGTGGGTATGACCATGCAGGACGTGTTCCTCTTCTCGGACACCGTCGAGTCGAACATCGTCTACGGCGTGCCCGACCTCGAGATGGAAAAGGTCGTCGAGGCGGCGAAGGTCGCCGACGCGGACAGCTTCATCTCGCATATGCCGGACGGCTACGACACCATCGTCGGCGAGCGCGGCACCGGACTTTCCGGCGGACAGAAGCAGCGCATATCGCTTGCGCGCGCCATCGCCAAGGACGCGCCGGTGCTGATACTCGATGACACCACCTCCGCCGTCGACATGGAGACCGAGACCGCCATCCAGAAGGCGCTCGGCGAGCTTGATACCCAGGCGACGACGCTGATAATCGCTCAGCGCGTCAGCTCGGTCATGCACGCCGACCGCATCATCATCCTCGACGACGGCAAGATCGTCGAGCAGGGCAGCCACAACGAGCTTATGGCTCTCAAGGGTTACTACTACAACACCTGCATACTCCAGCACGGCGTTATGGAAGAGGAGGTGAGCGCGTAATGGCACGCAACAAATTCAACGTTGACGAGGAGCTGGAAGCGCCTTTTAACTGGCAACAGTTCAAGCGCGCATTCATCTATGTCAAGCGCTACAAGGGCATGGTCGCCGCGATGTTCTGCATCTCGATTGTCACCATCCTGCTCGGCCTGCTCTCGCCGAAGATACAGCAGTGGGTCATCGACCGCTTCATCCCGGACAAGAACGTCGCGCTCATCGTCACCTTCGGCGTCTGCTATCTGCTCGTACAGATAGTCATTATCCTGTTCAACCGTCTGCGCTCCAAAATATCGATACGCGTCGGTCAGTCGATAGTCACCGATATGCGCACCGACATCTACGAGCACCTGCAGAAGCTCGGCTTCGACTACTATGACAGCCGTCCGCACGGCAAGATACTCACCCGAGTGATAAACTACGTCAACTCGGTGGCGGACTTCCTCGCAAACGGCTTCATAAACGCGATACTCGAGTTCCTCAACATGTTCTTCATCCTGTTCTTCATGCTTGCCACATCCCCCAAGCTGACGCTGGTCATCCTCGCGGGACTGCCGGTGTTCATCATCTACATAGTGATAACCAAGCCGAAGCAGCGCCGCTTCCGTCAGCTCCGCGCAAACAAGCAGTCGAACACCACCGCCTACCTCGCCGAGAACATCAACGGCGCGAAGGTCACCCAGGCGTTCAGCCGCGAGGAGATGAACGAGGGCATCTACGACGGACTGCTCAAGGAGACCCGCAAGTACTACCTGCGCGCGGTCTACCTCGGTCACGGAATGTGGCCGATGAGCGCGATAATCATGCGCGGCGTCCAGATGGCTATCTACCTCACCGGCGTGTTCGTGTTCATCAACGACTTTATCAGCCCGGACGGTCTGTTCCAGCTCGGTATGATAACCGCGATGGTGTCCTATTCAAACCGCTTCTGGGGCCCGATACAGCGTCTCGGCAACATCTATAACCGGCTTCTCGACACGATGGCGTACCTCGAGCGTATCTTCCAGGTGCTCGACGAGCCGGTCTCGGTCGACGACGCGCCGGACGCCACCGACCTGCCCGACATCAACGGCGAGGTCAAGTTCGACAACGTCCTGTTCGAGTATGAAAAGGGAGTGCCGGTGCTCAAGCACGTCTCCTTCGACGTCAAGGCGGGCGAGTCTATCGCGCTCGTCGGCCCCACCGGAGCGGGCAAGTCCACCATCATCAACCTGCTCTCCCGCTTCTACAACGTCACCGAGGGCGCGGTGCTCATCGACGACCACAACCTCGCCGACGTCAAGCTCAAGAGCCTGCGCCGTCAGATGGGCGTCATGCTTCAGGACAGCTTCATCTTCTCGGGCACGATAATGGACAACATCCGCTACGGCCGCCTGGACGCGACCGACGAGGAGTGCATCGCCGCCGCGAAGGCGGTCCACGCCGACGAGTTCATCCGTCACATGGAGAAGGGCTACTTCACCGAGACGCGCGAGCGCGGCGACGGACTTTCCGCCGGACAGAAGCAGCTGATAAACTTCGCGCGCACCCTGCTCTCCGACCCGCGCATCCTGATACTCGACGAGGCGACCAGCTCGATAGACACCAACACCGAGCAGCTCGTGCAGGAGGGCATCGCCGCGCTGCTCAAGGGACGCACCAGCTTCATCGTGGCGCACCGTCTGTCCACGATAAAGAACTGCGACCGCATCATGTACATCGAGGCGGGCGAGATCGCCGAGAGCGGCAGCCACGCCGAGCTGATGGCGTCGAAGGGACTGTACTACAAGCTCTATATGTCCCAGCTCAACCAGCTCCGTGACATCGCCGAGCAAGCGGTGTAAGAAGCGGTGAGGCAGACACATAGTCGAACTAACGCCCGGTCGATGACGCTATGCGTCCTCTCCCACGCACTCGTTACACTCGCGCGCCGACTTCAGCAACCGCCGCAGGCGGTTCAGCGAATCAAAGATTCGCGGGAGCCCCGCTCGCTACCGCAGCGGATTTGCGGTAAGCGTTAGGACGCCGTAATGTGTCCAGCCGAACCGTGACAGCCCCAAATTACCCACCCCAAAACCGTAGGACTTTTGTCCTGCGGTTTTTCTTTACAATCCCACCCCCGCGCGGTATAATATCCGCATAGCGACTACAAAAGCGAGGTGTCCCCATGCCGCTCATACTGCTCGACGAGGTCGATTCGACACAAAACTACATAAAACGACACCCCGAGCTGACCCCCGGCGCCGCCGTGCTCGCGTCGCGCCAGACGGCAGGCCGCGGACGGCTCGGACGCAGCTTCGCGTCGCCGAAGGATCTCGGGATGTACCTGTCGGTCGTGCTTCCCCCCGACACGCAAAACGTCACCCCCAGGGCGGCGGTCGCGGGAATGCGCGCGCTGCGCCGCGTCGGCGTGGACTGCGGGATAAAGTGGGTCAACGACCTGGTCGTCGAACGCGGCGGCGTATTCCGCAAGCTGTGCGGCATACTCGCCGAGCTTTCGGGCGGTCGGCTGATACTCGGCGTCGGCATCGACCTCGCACAGAAAGAAACCGATTTCACCCCAGAGCTGCGTGGGATCTGCACGTCGGTCGAGCTGGAGGGCGGCCGCTCGGTCGAGCCACGCGAGATGGCGCGGATATTCCTCGACAAGCTGTCCGACGCGCTCGCGCTGTCCGACGACGCGCTCTACAACGAATATTCCGCCTCCTGCGTAACCATCGGGCGCGCCGTGGAGGTAAAACGTACTCCCTCCGACCCGGGAATCCCCGCCGTCGCCGTCGCACTCGACCGCGATTTCGCGGTGGAGGTCGAGTATCCCGACGGCTCGCGCGAGGTCATATTCAGCGGGGAAGCAAGTTTGAAATTGGGGTAGAAATTCCCCCTATGGTCGTTGCGCGGCAACGGTTATATCGCGGCTTGCCGCACAGGGAGGCAGGTCTGAAGCTCGGCTGAAAACATTTCGATAAAAATTTATCAATAGGTATTGACATCGCAGTTCCCTTGTGGTAATATATAGTTACACCAAGGTGATTAACCACGAAGGAAGGGATATGTATGGGCGACAGATTCGTCAAGGTCTACGAACAGGGCGTTGTCAACAAGTTCGAGATATGGGTGGACCGTGTCACCGGCGTAAACTACGCGTGGCGGCGCGACGGCTACTCCGGCGGACTGACCCCGCTTATCGACGCAAACGGCAAACCGGTCGTGACACGTTACAGCGCCCAGTAAAGGAGGTGCACATCCATGCCGGATTACAATTTCAACACGTTTCTCGTCGGACACATGCTCCGCAACGACCCAAAGCGTCCCAAGAAGAAGCCGAAGCCCGCGTCGAAAAAGTTCTGGATAGCGGTGTTTGTCATAATGGGCATTGTCCTTCTCTTTGGCATCTTTGAGATAATAATGGGTGCATGGTTGGGTTGGGGTATTTGAAAAAGGAGGCAAAACCATGGTACACAATCATCTTATCTGCGACGGCGAGGAGATAATCGCCAAGGTCATCGGACTGCAGGCGGTCCGCACCGGCGGCTGGTCGATGCAGACGGTCCCCACCGGTCACCGCCCGGGCGTGAACCAGTTCGGCGCCACCTCCACCTGGGTGACCAAAAACATCCACCACAACGATATACGCTCGATACGCGTCGAGTCGACAAAGCGCCGAGTCCTCGGGTTCATCTCGGTCGGCGACGAGCAGATAGTCATCGAGCTGAATTCGGGCGAGAGGGTCGCAATACCCCGCCACCGCGAGGCAACGTTCTTCGACAGCTACATCGAGCGGCTGCGCGGCTTCTGCGAAAGGTTCGGCATTGCGTTCAATGTCGAAAAGTAATTCGTAAAATCATTTTAGGAGGCATCATCATGCTCAAATTGGAAGGACTCACAAAGGCATACGCCCGCGGCGCAAAGCCGGCGGTCGACGGGATAAATCTCCACGTCCGCCGCGGCGAGATATTCGGCTTTATCGGACCGAACGGCGCGGGCAAGACCACCACCATCAAGATGCTCTGCGGCATACTCGTGCCCGACGCGGGCAGGGTGGAGGTAAACGGCGTGGACATGGCGCGCGACCCGATCGGCGCAAAGCGCAACTTCTGCTATGTCCCCGACGTTCACGACACCTACGACCGTCTGACCGGTCAGGAGTACCTGAACTTCATCGCCGATGTCTACGGCGTGGACACAAAGACGCGGCAGGAGCGCGCGGCAAAGTATCTTGAGATGTTCGAGATAGCCGACGCGGCGGGCGAGCAGATAAAGAGCTACTCGCACGGCATGAAGCAAAAGCTGCTGATAACCGCAGCGCTGCTGCCCGCGCCGCCGCTGTGGGTGCTCGACGAGCCGATGACCGGACTCGACCCCAAGTCCGCCGCGCTGCTCAAAGACGAGATGCGCGCCCACACCGCGATGGGCAACTCGGTGTTCTTCTCCACCCACGTTCTCGACGTCGCCGAGCGCCTGTGCGATCGCATCGGCATAATCAACGACGGCCACCTGATAGCGGTGGGCACGCTCAACGAGCTGCGCGGCGGAAAGAACGAAAGCCTGGAGAGCCTCTTCCTCGAGCTCACCGACGACGAGCGTTAAAGAGGGGGCGAAACTATGCGCGACTTTTTTCTGGTACTCAAAGCGATAGCCAAACAGCGCTGGCGCACCATGTGGGAGCTGAAGGCAGGCTCCAAGGCGGGGCGCGTCGGCATGAGCGTCCTCATCGGCGTGTCCATGCTGATACTTATCGGCGCGTGGTCGGCGCTCTGCGCAGCCATGACCTTCGGCTTCGCGGCGGTCGGGCAGAGCGAGATAGTGCTGTTCGCCGCGTTCTTCGTGTCGGTGATAATGACGCTGGTGTTCTGTATCGCAAGCGTCATAGGCAACCTGTTCTCGGCTGCCGACGGCGCGCTGCTCGCGTCAATGCCGCTCAAAGCCGGCGCGGTGTTCTTCGCGCGCTTTGCGATGATATACATCACCGAGCTGCTGATAACGCTGCTGATATGCCTGCCCGCCCTCATCTGCCACATCGCGATAGTCGGCGGCGGCGTGTGGACGCTGCTTGTCGGACTTGTGGTGGTGCTGCTGCTGCCCTCAATGCCGCTCGCGCTCGCAAGCCTTCTGTCGCTGCTGCTCATGCGCTCCAGCGCCTTCATGCGCCACCGCGAGCGCATTATGACCGTGTTCGGCGTGCTGTTCACCATCGTCATGTGCTTCGGCGGTCAGCTGCTCGGTCAGAGCATGGGCGCCATGGATTCGGACGAGATGAGCGCGCTGCTCGCCGGCGCGGGCAACCTGCTCTCCACCATGTCCGCCGGATTCCCGCCGCTCGCGTGGGCTGCCGAGTCGGTCGCCCTCGTCGGTGACTACGCTTACGCCGCGCTGCGCGGGCTCGGCTACGTCGCGGCTTGCGTCGGAAGCCTGCTCCTCGCCGGATTCGTCGGCTCCAAGACCTACTTCAAGGGACTGTCCGCAAGCTACGAGACCGCGTCGAGAAAGAAGCGCGGCAAGGTAAAGCTGGACAGCGGCGCGATGGTTGCATCCTCACCGCTCCGCGCCTGCCTCCGCCGCGAGCGGATGGGCGTGATGCGCTCGCCGACCTACGCCACCAACTGCCTGATAGGCGTGATAATGTTCCCGCTGATGATAGCCGTTATCCCGATAATAACCGCCATGCGGATACCCGACGAGTACGCGCCGAACGTGGGTATGCTCGACCTCTACCCGACACTGTTCGCGGAGATGGGCGCGTCGCGGGGGATAGTGTTCGGCGCGGTGTTCGCTGTGTTCATGTTCGTCACCTTCGCAAACATCGCCGCCTGCACCGCGATAAGCCGCGAGGGCGAGGGCTTCGCGCTGATGAAGGCGCTGCCGGTCAGGTTCTCCACCCAGTGCCTCGGCAAGCTGATATTCGCCGCGATAACCAACGTCCTGACCATGCTTCTCACCGCGATAGTCGCGGTGGTGTTCGTGCGCACGATGTGGCTCGAGGTGCTGCTCGCCGGCATAAGCGGAACGGTCGCCAGCGTCGCGTCGGCAGCGCTCGGCATGACGGTAGACGTGCTCCGCCCGAAGCTCAAGTGGCAGAGCGAGGCGGAGGCGGTCAAGCAGAACATCAACGGCTTCTTCGGGATGCTGCTCAACATCGTGCTCGCGGCGCTGATAGCCGTGCCCACCTTCTTTGTGGCAATGTTCTTCGGCGCGTGGGCGGGGTTCGGGCTGTCGCTCCTGCTCGGAGGCGCGATAAGCGCGGCGAGCGTGTTCGCCCTCTGCAAAGCCGCAAACTCCAACCTTCCCAAGGTCGTCGTGTAAGGGAATCGCACAACAAAAACAGGAGCCATACGGCTCCTGTTTTTCGTTCTATGCGTCGCGCGAGCGCGGCGATTTTGACCGATTACCTCAGCGCTTCGTCCAGCTTGTCAAGCACCGCGCCGCGTATCAGCCGCGTCGACCACGCGTGCATCGTCTCCAGACGTTCGGATATGTCGGGCAGCTTGATGTCGCCGCTCACCGAAAAGTCGCCGTCAACGATGAACTTCGGCTCGGGGTCGCGCTCCTTCTGACCCGGACGCTGCACCAGTCCCGGGCCGCTGTGCAGCTTCAGCCGTATGCCGTCGCCCAGCGCCCAGTCCGCGTCCACCGTCGCGCGCGACGCCTCGGTCTCGTCCACATCCTCCGCCGCGAGTATTCCCAGAAACTCGGGCGCGATAAGCTCGCTCCACGGCGTGCCCGCAAGCCCGCACGCGCTGCGGCTGAACGCGTTGACATACCGCAGTCCCGCGCGCTCGAAGAACGCCGGTCGGTAGATCTCGATGAACTCGGCGAGCGGCTTGTCCAGCTTCGCCGCGAACTCCTCCCATGTGCCGTACCGCACCGTGCTAAGCGCGATGAAATTCTGCGTCAGATTCAGCTTCCAGCGCCCGTCCTCGCTGATAAAGGTGTAGTTGCGGATCTTGGGCTGCACCTCGACCTTGCCGTTCACCACCTTCGGCGCCGCCTGCTCCTCCTGCACCGAATAGCGGGGAAACTCCGCGCGCACCGCCTCCTGAAAGTCGACAGGCTCACGCGCGCCTATCGACAGTATCGCCGGAAATCGAAGCTGGCAGATGACCTCCACCAGCGGGTTTATCGAGTATTCGTATCTCACGTCCGAGCCGAAAATCATATCGTCGCCTCCAAGAATGATTTGCTGCTTTTACTATACCTGACACGGACATTTTTGTCAAATCAATTTAATTTACAAATTGTTCACTCTCTTTGCTTTCGTATGGCGTATAATACAGGTGTAGATCGGTTATGGGGGAGGTCATCCTGTGCATTGGCTGCAAAGATTCATGTACGGCAGACGCGGCGGCGACCAGCTTAGCCTCGCGCTGATGGTGGTCGGCGTTCTGCTGACGCTTGTCTCGTCGATCGTCAGCTGGTTTGCGATAAAGACGACCGCCTATGTCGTGTATGTCATTCTCCAGGTGTTCTGCTCGGTCATATTCGTGCTCGCGGTGTGGCGGATGCTTTCACGAAACATACCCGCCCGTGAGCGGGAGAACCAGAAGTTTTTGAGCGTCTGGCGGCGGTTTATCGGATGGTGGAAGCGCGACCGCAAGCATTTCGTCTATCTCAGGTGCGACGGGTGCAGGGCGAGCCTTCGCGTGCCCAAGGGCAAGGGAACGATAGTCGTCACCTGTCCCAAGTGCGGCCGCGAAACGAAGATACGGACATAAAATAAACCCAGAGGTCAAGACCTCTGGGTTTTTACGTTCGATGTTGTTAGCCCTCCAGCGTCTGCCACCCATTCCCGTAATTCACGGCTATCACCTCATACGGGTTGCCGGTGTAGTCCTTGCCCGCGAGCGCTATCGGCACCGCCGCGAACACGCCGTAGTCCTGCCCGAGTCCCCTGTCGGTGTGCGCGGTCGCGTATATCAACACCTTGTCCTCGCCTATCTTGCAGAGCACCGACGGCTCGTTCTCCTCGTCGTCCAGGTACCTGTCCCCGCTCGACGGAAGCAGCTCGGGACGCGCAACCAGCGCCGCGACAAGCGCCACGCCGGTTTCGATGTCCACCCCCGCGCCGTTCGCCCCCGAACGCCAGGTCGGCGCGAACACGCGGAATCCGTCCTCGTCATACCTCCGCGAGAATCCGACGACCTCGTACAGCTCGTCGCCGCCGGTCACACGCAGCAGCCAGTCGGTCTCGCCGATGGGCGGGTCCGCGTCCACCGCGGTCGTGTCGCTGTGCGCTACGACAAGCTCATAGTCGAGCCGCGTCATCGCGCTGTCCAGCGGATACTCGGTCGGACGGTCCTCCGTCCACTTCTCGCATATCATCGCCTCAAGCCCGGGGGTGTCCGGAAAACCGTGCGACGGCTCGGCGCTCGGCTCGACCGCCGGCTCCTCCGTCGGTTCGCCCGAAGGCTCGGCGCTCGGGACGGCGGTCGCCGGCTCAGCGGACGGCTCTCCGCTCGGCGATGTCTCCGACTGCCCGCACGCCGCGAGCAGCAGCGCCGCGCAGAGTATAAGCAGTATCAGCGAAAATTTCTTCATAATTTCACCTCTGACACTATTGTAACAGCGGTTTCCCCCGAACGCAAGTTACAAAACGGTAACAGTTTTGCTTACAGCCGCTCGCCAACCTTGTACGCCTCGCCCGCGCCGACGGTCACGAACATATCGCCCGCCCGCAGCGTCCGACGCGCCCAGTCCGCCGCCTCGTCAAATGTCGACGCGCAGTCGATGCCCGCGGCGGCGGCGAGCCGCTCGCTCGTCACCTCCGGGTCTGGCTCCTCCCGCGCGGCGTATATCGGAAGAAGACACGCGGCGTCCGGCTTTTTCAGCACCTCCGCAAAGCCGTCGAACAGCGCGCGCACGCGGCTGAAGGTGTGCGGCTGGAACACGACCACCAGCCGTCCGTCGCTGCCCTCAAGCGCCGCGCGAGCCGCCGCAAAGCACGCCTCCATCTCCTGCGGATGGTGCGCGTAGTCGTCGTACACGTCCACGCTGCCACCGTCTGTCGCGACCGACCGCTTGAACTCGAACCGCCGCGACGGGCCCTTCGCCGCGCACAGCGACCTTGCTATCGCCTCCACGTCGACCACGCCCCACAGCGACGCCGCTGCGCCGAGCGCGTCGGTCACGTTGTGCTTGCCGCACAGTCCAAGCTCCACCCGCAGACGCGCGGAGGGCAGTCCCGCCGCCTTTTCGCCGTCGAACACCAGGTCAAACGAGTATCTGCCGCGCGTCTCGGACAGGTTTTCCGCCCGAACCGCCGCGCTTCCGTCCAGCCCGAAGGTCATCACCCGCGGCGCGTATCCGGTGTCCGACGCCATCTTTTCCGCAAGCTCGCGCGAGCCGTCGTTGTCGGCGCAGCAGCAGAGCCGTCCGTCGTCGGGCAGCAGCCGCGCGAACCGCTCAAACGAACGCTTGATGTCGTCGAGGTCCTTGAAAAAGTCGAGGTGATCCTCCTCGATGTTCAGCACCACCGCCGTGGTCGGGCGAAAACGCAAAAAAGAGTTGCAGTATTCGCACGCTTCGGCTATAATTAGGTCGGCGGCGCCCACTCTGTGGGTACCTATTCCGGGCACGCTCGCGCCGACGGTCAGCGTCGGGTCAAGCCCCGCGTCCATGGCTATCTGCGCGGCAAACGTCGTTGTGGTGGTCTTGCCGTGAGTGCCGGATATACATATCGCGTGACGGTGCTCGAGCATTATCGCTCCCCACGCGTCGGCGCGCTCAAAGACGGGCAGCCCTCGGCGGCGCGCCTCGACTATCTCCACGTTGTCGTCGTGTATCGCGGCGGAACGCACGACGCACTCGGCGTTTCCCAGATTCTCCGCCGCGTGACCGATGTGCACCGCTATCCCAAGCTCGCGCAGTCGCGCGGTCACGTCGCCGTCGCTCTGGTCGGAGCCGCTCACCTCAATGCTGCGCAGGCGGAACAGGTTTGCGAGCGCGGAGGTGCTCACCCCGCCGATACCCGAAATAAACACCCGCCGTCCGGCGGCGATAAACTCTTTGATGTCGGACAAACGACAAAACCCCTTTCAATCTATGCTTCTTCTCTATTATAATACGAAACCACTTCAGGTGAAACGGTTTTTTGCAAATTTTCCCAAAACTTTTCGGACAGGAGGTGCACCCGATGCGTATGTCAAAGCGACCCTACCCCGGGCTTGACGACCATCCCAACTGCTACCGCGACGACTGGCGGCTGTGGCAGATGCCGACCGAATACCCCGACAGCCCTGTCGGCGTTGGCATTGACCGTATGCACCGCCTGAACCGGTTCGTGCTGCAATACGGCAATCTCTTCGTCGGCGGCGACCACATGGCGCGGTTCAGCGTCCACGATTTTCTCGGCGCGCGAAGGCTGGACGCGCCCAGCTATGTCCGCGCGGTGGACGGACTCACCATCGACCAGCTGCTCGACTACTACCGCATATTCATGCACGAGGTCGCGCCGGTACACGCTTTCCTCAGCATCGGACTTGCCGACCTCGCGAAGCCGGACTTCGACAACGACGACTTCATCGAAAAGCTCGCTCTTGTCACCGGACGCTGGTGCTCGTACACCCCCACGCTCAAGGTGATATTCTATCTGCCGCTCTTTCCGGTCTGCCCGTCTATGGCCACCGACGAGACGCGGGAGACACTGAAGTATGTGACAAACGAGCGCATACGCGACTTCAACGCGCGGCTGAAGGACTACATCGACAACATCGCCCCGATGAACCACGGCAAGGTCCAGGTGGTCTACCTCGACCTGAACGAGCCTCTCACCGCGCCGAACGGCGAGCTGCGCGAGTATCTCTCCGACGACGGCCTGCACCTTACGCCGGACGCCTACTGGCGCGTGTTCGACCAGATAAAGGACGTCATATCCTACGAGGCGGGCCCCGGCGGCATTATCGTGCCGGAGGACAACATGCTGCGCATGATCTCGCGTATGCAGGCGCTCGAGCAGTATGTTTTGAAACACGGCATGCTGAGCGACAAACAGCTCGCCGATTTCAGCCGGGCGTTCGAGCTGCGCGAGCTGTCCACCAACCAGAAGCTCGGCGATCTTGGGCGATTCCTGCCGGACAGCGACCTGCGCGAGCTTGCAAAGTACATCGTCCACTATACGAACGACCCGCTCGACGTCGCGCGGAGGTTCGACCCCGAGTCGCTTGCCGACTATGCCGCGCGGGACAAGGTGGTCGAGTTCCCGGGCGGTTCGACACATTTCGACACCGAAAACGACAACGGAGGCGATAAACAGTGAAAAAGGTGCTCCTTCTCTCGGTGACCGCCGGCTACGGTCATCACTCGGCAGCCGCCGCGATAACCGACGCTCTTCGCGAGCGCGGCGCGGAGTGCGAGACGATAGACCTGATGAAGATAGTGGGCAAGCTGCCCTATCATGTGGTGGACAAGGGCTACGGCTTCACCACCCACCGCATCCCGCACATCTACGGCGCGGTGTTCGGCAGACTGAACCGCCGCGTCGCCACCCCCGAGCCGCCGCTCTCCTCCCGAGCGCTGCGCGCGATGATGTCCGCCCCGCTCATGCGCGAGATCGACCGCGCGCAGCCGGACGCGCTGATATCCACCCATGTCTTCGGCGCGCTGGCGGTGGACGAGCTTGTCCGCCGCGGACACACGCTGCCGAAGCATCTCGGGCTTGTCACCGACTACGACTTCCACCCGTTCTGGGAGGACGTGCCGCACTCGGGCGGGCTGATAACCGGCTCCGACCTGATGAGCGCGCGCGGCGAGCGGCGAGGCATCGACCCCTCACGCCTGCTGCCGCTCGGCATACCCGTCGCCGCACGCTTCGAGCGCTCGGTGCCGAAGGAGGAGGCGCGCCGCCGCGTGGGCGTTCCCTCCGACGCTTACGCCGTGCTGATGGTAAGCGGCAGCAAGGGAATTTGTCATGAAAAATTCAACAGCTACTATGCTTTTTC
>CAZBNJ010000029.1:0-18972 GCA_964493515.1 uncultured Oscillospiraceae bacterium
GCTGAACGCGGGCATAGCCGGAGGCGCGGACATCATACTCATTCCCGAGATTCCCTACGACATCGACTGCATCGTGGACAAGATAAAGCGCCGCGCCGCGAACGGCAACGGCTTTACGATAATCGCGGTCGCGGAGGGCGCCATCTCCAAGAAGGTCGCCAAGATGGAGAAGGCGGAGCGCAAGCAGCACTTTGCCGAGTACAAGTATCCGTCGGTGTCCTACGAGATAGCGGACAAGATAACCGAAAAGACCGGCAAGGAAGTCCGCGTCACCGTTCCCGGACACATGCAGCGCGGCGGAGTGCCCTGCGCATACGACCGCGTGCTGTCCAGCCGTCTGGGCGCTGCTGCTGCGCAGATGATATACCACGAGGAATACGGCGTGATGGTGGCGATACAGGAGCACGTTATTACGTCGGTGCCGCTTAGCGAGATAGCAGGCAAGCTCAAGCTGGTCGACCCCGAGTCGGACATAATCGCGGAGGCGCGGCTGCTCGGAATAAGCTTCGGCAACGACTGATAAATCATTTTAGGAGGTACAAGAGATGTGGAACCAGATCGACACGTCAAAGTATGAGGGCATGATCGCCGAGACGATCTGCCACAAGGGACACGACGGCAAGATGATAAAGACCTATCTCTCCCGACCGATAGGAGAGACCAATCTGCCGTCGATAGTTCTCATCCCGCATATGCCGGGCTGGGACGAATGGTGCCGCGAGACCGCGCGCCGCTTCAGCCAGCACGGCTACGCGGTCGCCTGCCCGAACATCTACCAGGACTTCTCGCAGGGCACGCCTCAGGAGGCGTCGCAGGCGGCTCGCGATGCGGGCGGAGCGACCGACAAGAACGTGATGGAGGACACGGCGGGCTCGCTTGAGTATCTCAAGGCGCAGCCGTGGTCGAACGGCAAGGTGGGCGTTATCGGAATGTGCTCGGGCGGCCGTCACGCGTTCCTCGCAGCCTGCACCGTCGATGGATTCGACTGCGCGGTCGACTGCTGGGGCGGCGGCGTGAGTCAGTCGAAGGAGGAGCTCAGCCCCGCGCGTCCGGTCGCGCCTATCGACTACACCGAGAAGCTGAACATCCCGCTGCTCGGCATATTCGGAAACGAGGACCGTATGCCCACGCCCGAGAAGGTGGACGAGCTTGAGGCAAAGCTGAAGGAGTGCGGCAAGGACTATGAGTTCCACCGCTACGACGGCGCGGGACACGGGTTCTGGTACTATCACACGCCGATGTATCGGCTTGAGCAGACGATGGACTCGCAGGAGAAGGTGTTCAACTTCTTCGAGAAGCATCTCAGGACGTGAGCGGCGAGGCATTTGTAGTGATGGCAAAACCGGTGGGCTCGAGGTGCAACCTCGCCTGCCGGTATTGCTACTATCTGGGCACCGACGAGCTTATCGGAAACGCGCCGGCGGTGCGGATGGACGACGCGACGCTGGACGCGTTTATCAAGCGGTACATCGACGAGTGCCCCGGTCAGGTTGTTAGCTTTACCTGGCACGGGGGAGAGCCGACGCTTGCGGGACTGGACTTTTTCAGGCGCGCGGTGGAGCTTCAGAAGAAGTATCTCGCCGACGGCCGCGAGTGCTGGAACAACCTCCAGACCAACGGCATCCTGCTCGACGACGAGTGGTGCGACTTCCTCGCCGCCGAGAAGTTCGACGTGGGGCTGTCGATAGACGGGGCGAAGGCGGTGCACGACCGCTATCGGCTCGACCACCGCGACGAGGGTACATACGACCGCGTGGCGGCTGCGTGCGAGCGATTGAAGAGCCGCGGGGTGAAGCCCGACCTGCTCTGCACGGTGACCAGCGACTCGGCTTCCGACCCGCTTGCGGTCTATCGCGCACTGCGCGAGCTGGATACCGGTTGGATGCAGTTTATCCCGATAGTTCGGTGGAACGAGGACGGGAGCACGACACCCGACTCGGTCACTCCGGAGGGCTACGGCGACTTCCTCTGCGACGTGTTTGCCGAGTGGCTGTACCACGACCTCGGGCGGGTCGGTGTGCAGATGTTCGCGGAGGTAGCCAAGACCATCGGCGGCGGAAGCCCGAGCCTGTGCACGATGGCGCAGACCTGCGGACGGGTACTGGTGGTCGAGCGCGACGGCGGCGTCTACTCCTGCGACCACTTCGTTCGACCGGAGCACAAGCTCGGCGACGCTGCGGTCGACGGACTGCTCGCGCTTGCGGACAGCGAGAAACAGCGCGAGTTCGGCGAGGCGAAGCGATCGACGCTGACCGCCGAGTGTCGAAATTGCAAATATCTGCCGATGTGCGGCGGGGGATGCCCCAAGGACAGGTTTGCGCAGTCGGTCGACGGCGAGGACGGTCAGTACCATCTGTGCAAGGGACTGAAGGCGTTCTTTGACTACGCCGTGCCGAGACTTGCGGAGCTTATCGCGCTTCAGCGGCAGCGAAAGTCGGTGGCGGAGATATCGGCGGCGCTTCGCGAGCTTGAAAACGCGCGATGGAAGGGCGTCGGGCGCAACGATCCGTGCATCTGCGGAAGCGGCCGCAAGGCGAAGAAGTGCTGCTGGGACAGACGTCCATAAAACAAAAACGGAGCGGTCATCCGCTCCGTTTTCGCGTATTTTGCTGTAATTATCGAACGAAATTCATTCGCTCGAACGGCTCCTTTTCGGGAACCCCGAACTGCTCCTTGCCGAGCGCTATCGACTTCATCAGAAACACCATGTTGTTGGCGAGCGTGCGCATCTGCTGCATGCCCTCGGTGTCCTGCGACGCCTCGCCGGGGAGGGTGCCGTGAACGCCGTTCCAATATTGACCGCTGGCGATGGGCATTCCACTGATGCCGAACACCTTGTTCAGCTCGTCATAGGTGGCGGTCAGACCGCCCCTGCGCGCGACTGCGACCGCCGCTCCGACCTTCATCGTCTTGTCAAACGGCGTGCTGTAAAACAGCCGGTGGAGGAAGGACATGGTCGTGCCGTTTGCCGAGCCGTAGTAGACCGGCGAGCCTACCACAACGCCGTCCGCCTCGGCGAACTTGGGCGCGGTCTCGTTTACGAGGTCGTCGAACACGCACCTGCCCTTTTCCTTGCAGGAATTGCAGGCTATGCAGCCGCGAATGTCGCGGTTTCCGAACTGCACCGTCTCGACCTCTATCCCGTTTGCGGCGAACACCTTCTCCATCTCGCCGAGCGCGATGGCGGTGTTGCCGTTCGGACGCGGACTTCCGTTGAGCATCAAAACTTTCATATCCGCTCTCCCTTCTGCGTAAGTCGTGGACGTATGAGTATATGCGGCTTACAGCTCGATCAATTCATATTCGCGGCTGCCGAATCCGAGCGCCGCCGCAGCCTCGATGGTGTGCTCGCCGTGACGCGACTCGATGCGCTCGAGCAGGTGGTCGCGTCCGGGGTCGTTGGAGCTGCGCACGAGGTCGACGCACGCCTGGTCGATGGCTATCGGGTCGAGCGACGCGAGTATGCCGATGTCCTTCATGCACGGATCTTCCGCAACCGCGCAGCAGTCGCAGTCGACCGACATATTGCACATGATGTTGATATAGGCTATCTTGCCCTTGAACAGCTCGACGACCGACTTTGCCGCGTCCGCCATCGCCTCGAGGAAAGTGTCCTGCGGCGCGGTGTTGCTCCAAAGGACGTCCTGATCCTCGGTCACGCCCGCCGAGTGGATGACCGACTTGCCAGCGCTGGACGCGCAGCCTATCGACAGCTGCTTGAGAGCTCCGCCGTAGCCGCCCATCGGGTGACCCTTGAAGTGGGAGAGGACTATCATCGAGTCGTAGTTTGCGGTGTTCTTGCCGAGCAGGTTGTACTTTATCGCCTTGCCGTCGGGTATTTCGAGGCGCATATCCGGACCCTCGGCGTCGAGCAGGTCGACGTTGAAATACTTCGTCCAGCCGTGGTTGTCAAGCAGATGCAGGTGCTTGTCGGTGGTGTTGCGCTCGCCGCCGTAAGCCGTGTTGCACTCGACTATCGTGCCGCCGACGTGCTCGACTATCGGACGCCAGAACTCGGGATGCAGATAGTTCTGGTTGCCCTCCTCGCCCGAGTGCACCTTCGCGGCGACCTTGCCGGTGAGATCTGCGCCGAGCTTGTCGTACAGCTCAACGACCTTTTCGGGGGTTATTACTTTGGTGAAATAAACTTTGGAAGCCATTGTTTTCCCTCCTTTGGAAATCATCCGCATACTCGGTATGCCGTTTGAAACTATTATAACACCTGGAGTATGCCCCAAGTCAATAGGTTTGGCAAAAATAGGCTACTGTCCGAGGATGGTGGTGTAGGTGAACGGATAGCGCGCGCCGCTGCCGTCCTCGTTTTCGGCAAACTCGAACGATACCTCATACTCGCCGCACTTGAACGGTTCTTCCGATTTGCTGTCCCAGCGAAAAGCGAAAGAATATGGGCGGAAAGTTTGCTTTTCCGGCGGACAGTCACTGCCATCGACAAAATCATGTGTAAAGAAAAAGATCCACTCATCGACTCGGTCGCTTATCAGCTCTCCGGTTTCGACACTCCTTATCGTTATCGAATCCTCCATGAGATATGGCGCGGGCGAGCCGTCGTTTGAGTGTATGGCGACCCGCAAGCCATCCGCTGCAACGTCGAACCGCCTGCTTGAGGGTTGGGGGACGGTCACGGCAAAGGAGATGGTTATCACATCGCCGACCTCCCTGTCGCTGCCCACTATCTGACGAAAGTTCAGGTTTATGCGGTAGTCGCCCGGCTCGAACAGCTCCTTGGAGAAGCCCACCGGATAGCCTTGACCATATTTTGTCCTTACAACTTCGGGGTTCCAGGTGAGCGAGAAGTGGCTCGGAGGGCCGCCCTCCTGCGTCCACATCCCGCTGAGATAAGTTTCTCGCTGATAGACCCACTCGCCGTCCACCAATTTTTCGATATAGCCCTTGTCCGCGCCTGTCATGCCGCTTTCTCCGACGTGCGAGCCGATAAGCAGGACATACGGCTCGACCGGGGGCAGCTTCAGGAATATGCTTCCCTCCGTGTAGTCGACCTGAACCACCTCGGCGTACTCGAAGTATTCAGTGTCACCGGACAGCTCGAGCCGAGTACCATTTTCGAGTATCGGACGAGGATGTCCGAGCGGGCCTGGCGCGGGTCGAAGAAAGCAGACCGTAATGAGGGCAAATATTACGGCTGTCAGTGCGGCCGCGACCGAGCGTTTCATGGGAATGCCTCCTTTCGACAGGGAATGACGATGCGTTGTTCCGTTTATCTTGAATTTAGCATATGTGAGGGGAAAACGCAATAGCGAAAAGTGTGAAGGAGGGATTGACAAAGATTGCCTGATGCATTATACTGTTTTGTGGAAGGGAATGGGAAAAGTCGACATGATTTTTGTCGATAATTCCAAAAATTAAATAATAGGAGTGATTTCGCTATGTCCAAGCTCAAGAAAGTCAAGGTCGGCGTCGTAGGCTGCGGCGGTATCTGCAAGGGTACCTACATGGAGAACATGGTCAACACGTTCGAGATAATCGACGTTGTCGGCTGCTACGACCTGCTCGACTACCGTATGGACTACATGGTCAACAAGTACGGTATCAAGAAGTACGACAGCCTTGAGGCTATCTGCAGCGACCCGGAGATCGAGGTCATAGTCAACCTTACATATCCGGAGAGCCATGTGCTCGTCTCCAAGACCGCGTTCGAGCACGGCAAGCATGTCTACTGCGAGAAGATGATGGCTCCGACCTTCGAGGACGCCACCATGCTCATGGAGCTTGCAAAGAAGAACAACTGCGTGTACACCACCGCCCCGGACACCTTCCTCGGCGCTTGGGAGCAGTCGGCTCGTAAGTACCTCGACGACGGCATCATCGGCAAGCCGATAACCGTCCATGCGCAGGTCACCAGCCACTATGACTCGGACTCGCCGTTCTTCGACACCGCGCCGAAGTACTTCTTCTTCCCGCTGCACTACGGCGGAGGCTATCCGTTCGATCTGGGCGGCTACTATCTGCATGAGATGATAAACCTCTTCGGTTCGGTCAAGCGCGTCGCGGGATTCGGCGGCAACCTCAACCCCGAGCGTACCTTCTCCAACCCGAAGCATCCGAAGTACGGTGAGAAGTGGGAAGTCAACACCCCGACCACCCTGCTTGCGGCTCTCGAGTTTGAGAACGGCGTTCTCGGAACCTTCCATATCTCGTCCGACTCGTCGCACAGCCAGAACTTCGTCGTCACCGGCACCGACGGTACGCTGAAGCTGGGCGATCCGAACATGTTCAACGACCGCATCTCGGTCACCCGCGCCGGCGCGGCTCCGGAGTTCCGCCGTATATTCTCGGGCCAGACCCCGCAGTCGATGGCTCAGCAGATGGCGGCCCAGGACAACGACCGCCAGCAGCTCGCCGAGTTCACCATGCCGCAGACCGTTGAGCTTCCGCTGCTGCACGGCTTCTATGAGTCGAGCCGCGGTGTCGGCCTTGCCGATATGTGCTACGCTCTGCGCAACGGCCGTCGTCCGCGCTGCCACGCCGACATCGGCTATCATGCAATCGAGATAATCCACGCCATCCAGGAAGTCTCCAAGACCGGCAAGGTCTACGAGATGACCAGCCGCTGCGAGCGTCCGGCGATGATTCAGCCGTCGGCTCGTTCGGTCACCGGCCAGGAGGCCACCCTCGACGACTGATCGACGGGGCATTTCCGAAGGTACTGCAAATGGCGATCGGGTCTTTAACGACCCGGTCGCCTTCATATGTGTTTTTTAGATAAGAGAGGTATCAGTGAGTTGGCAAGGGAAAAGAAAGCTCTGAATGTAATAGACGGAAAGAGAAGCATAACGGCGACGATACTTCTGCTCGCGTGGCCGGTGCTTGTGGAGCAGATATTCACCACGCTCGTCAGCTATGCCGACACCGCGATGGTGGGCAGCATGGGCAAGGAAGCCACCGCGGCGGTGTCCATCTCAAACCCGGTGATAATGCTGCTGAACGGCATAGTCATGGCGCTGGGCGTGGGCATAACGGCGCTTGTCGCTCGTGCGGTCGGCGCGGGGGACAAGGAGCGGGTGAGGACGCTTATAAAGCACGCGATACTCGCGATAGTGATAATTGGCGTGCCGATAACGATAGCCATCGCGTGTCTCAGCCGGCTTATCCCGACGTGGATGGGCGCCGAGCCGGACGTGCTGGACACCGCGACGACATACAACCTGATAGTGTCCTGCGGGCGCATATTCGCGATAACCTCGATGATGCTGAACTCGGCGTTTCGAGGATACGGCGACACCAAGACGCCGCTGTATGTGAACACCGCGATGAACGTCGTAAACGTCATACTCAACTTCTTCCTGATATATCCGACGCGCACGATAACGCTGTTCGGACGCTTCAGCTTTACCATGTGGGGCGCGGGACTGGAGGTCGCGGGCGCGGCGATAGCCACCGCTGTGGGCATGGCGGTAGCCGGATGCGCAACGCTGTGGGTGGCGTTCTCGCGGAAAAACGAGTTCCATATCGAGCGCCACAGCTCGTGGAAGCTGGATCTGCCGATGACAAGGCAGATACTCAAGATAAGCTTTCCGGCAATGCTCGAACGCATACTCATGTCGTCGAGCGGCATATTCACCACCTCGTCGATAGCGACGCTCGGCACGGCGGTCGTCGCTGCAAACTCACTCTGCCTCACTGCCGAGTCGATGTCCTTCATGCCCGCGTTCGCGTTCCAGACGGCGATAACGACGCTTGTCGGACAGTCGCTGGGCGCGAACAGGCCGGATCTCGCGGTCAAGTATGTGCGAAAGACGCTGCTGCTCGGAAGCGCGCTGATGGTGCTTACGAATATAGGGCTGTTCGTGCTGTCGCACCAGCTTATCGCCATATTCACGCCGGACAGGGAGGTCATACAGATAGGCGGCGAGTGCATGAAGATCATCGCGTTTATGCAGGTGCCGCAGGTGATAATGTGGACGTTCAGCGGCGTGCTTCGCGGCGGCGGCGACACCAAGTACAACTTCTACATAACCGCGGCGGCGAACTGGCTGATACGCACACCGTTCTCGATACTTGCGATACGCGCGTGGGGAATGGGACTTTTCGAGGTGCAGATTGTCACGCTTATCGAGATAATCGTTATGATGTTCTGCCTGTACCTGCGCTATCGCAGCGGCAAGTGGAAGACGATAATGCTCGAGGAGGAGCAGAAGCTCGCCGAGGGATAAGATCCGGAAACGAGGACGGCTTGCCGTCCTCGTTTGTGGCAAAGAGGACACAAAAAGTGATTGAATATGGACGAAATGCGGGATATAATCAGATAGACTTAAACCGTATATAGGAGGATATGACGATGGATTTCAAGATGCTTATGAAGATGCCTGCGGTGATAGACATTGCCTACAAGACCTACGCGATAAACGAGTACGGACTGGACGCGATGTTCCTGCTCGAGGGTGAGAAGGAGGCGCTGCTCATCGACACCGGCACGGGCGTGTTCGACCTGCCGATGCTGCTGAAAACGCTTACCGACAAGCCGGTGCGCGTTGTGCTGACACACGGGCATCCCGATCACGCGGGCGCTATCGGCTTCTTTGACGAGGTGTGGGCGCATCCGGACGACTTTGAGATGGCGCTGCACATCGGATATGAGCAGCGCAAGGGCTACGCCGAGGGACTGCTGAAGATGAACAAGGCGGCGCCGGTCACCGCAGAGGAGACGGTCAGGTTTGACAAGATGCCGAAGATGCTTCCGCTTCACGAGGGGGACACGATAGACCTCGGCGGCCGCAAGATAATGGTGTTCGAGACCCCGGGACACACTCCGGGGGGCTTGAGCTTCCTCGATGTGAACACGCGGATATTCATCACCGGCGACGCGTGCAACGGCAATACGCTGCTGATGGGATTCAGCGACAAGAACGCGGACAAGCAGACGATATCCGCGCTGAAGGCGACC
Source organism: uncultured Oscillospiraceae bacterium (assembly GCA_964493515.1). Taxonomy (GTDB): domain Bacteria; phylum Bacillota; class Clostridia; order Oscillospirales; family JAAYOS01; genus CANRIN01. The sequence continues at coordinate 8,924 of CAZBNJ010000029.1, forward strand.
GCCGAGAAGATCGAGTCGCTGAAGCCGCTGTACGACCGCAACTACAACGGACACATCGGCTACGGCGGATCGCCGAGCTGCCGTCCGCAGTCGGAGAGCATCGCGGCGGACATGGCTTCGCTCTGCACCGACCTGCTTTCGGGAGGAGAGAAGGGCGAGTCGCAGGAGTTCCGTATCGGCGACGGCGCTCCGAGAGTGGCGTATTTCGCGCGGCGCGGCGCCGCAGGAGTTCGCTATGTCGATTCGTCGCTGAAGTGAGAGTATAGACGATAAAACGCGGGGGTGATCCCCGCGTTTTGTTTTGCCGTTATTCTGCCATGAAAGTCCGATTTTCCGTTGAAAGCACGGCCTGTTTCTGCTATACTGGATTTGGACAGAAAAATATACCATTTTCGGAAAGGGGCAATGAAACTGTGTTTTCAAGAATGCTTTACGGCGGCGACTACAACCCGAACCAGTGGCCAAAAGAAGTTTGGAAGGAGGATATGCGTATCTTCCGCGACGCGCGGATAAACAGCGCGACGGTGAACGTGTTCTCCTGGGCGAAGATACAGCCGGCGGAGGATGTGTACGATTTTTCCGAGCTGGACGAGATAATCGACATGCTGTCGGCGGAGGGGTACGACATAGTGCTCGCCACCGCGACCGGAGCCATGCCCGCGTGGATGGTGACCCGCTATCCCGAGACGGCGCGCGTCGATTTTGAGGGCAGGCGGCACAGATTCGGCGGACGGCACAACGCGTGCCCGCACAGTCCGGTGTTTCAGAAGTACGCGGCACGGCTTGCGGAGAAGCTCGCGGAGCGGTACGGCGCAAATCCGCACATCGCCTGCTGGCACATATCAAACGAGTACGGCGGCGAGTGCTACTGCCCCGAGTGTGAGCAGCAGTTCAGACTGTGGCTTAGGCGCAAGTACGGCACGCTCGACGCGCTCAACGACGCGTGGAACATGGAGTTCTGGGGACATCTGGTGTACAGTTGGGACGAGATAGTCGTGCCAAACGCGCTCGGCGACGCCATCGGTCGTGAAAAGACCGCGTTTGCGGGACTGTCGATAGACTACCGCCGGTTCATGTCGGACAGTATGCTTGAAAACTTCAAGATGGAGCGGGACGCGATACGCAAGCACGACAAGACCACCCCGATAACCACCAACCTGATGGGTACACACAAGGGACTGGACTACTTCAAGTGGGCAAAGGAGATGGACATCGTCTCCTGGGACAACTATCCCGCCTACAACACGCCGTGGAGCTATCCCGCGATGTGCCACGATCTGATGCGCGGACTGAAGGATGCGCCGTTTATGCTGATGGAGCAGACACCGAGCCAGCAGAACTGGCAGCCTTTCAACTCGCTGAAGCGTCCGGGTCAGATGCGCGCGCAGAGCTGGCAGACGGTGGCGCACGGCGCGAACACGATACAGTTCTTCCAGCTTCGGCGGTCGCGCGGCGGGTGCGAGAAGTTCCACGGCGCGGTGATAGCGCACTCCGGCACCGAGGACACCCGCGTGTTCCGAGAGATCGCGCAGCTCGGTCGCGAGCTTGAGGCGATGGGGGACACGCTGCTCGACGCCGGAAATCCCGCGAAGGTCGGCATAGTCTTTGACTGGGAGAACTACTGGGCGCTCGAGTACGCAAGCGGCCCGAACGTCGACCTGAAATATGTCGACCAGATACACAGGTACTACCGCTACTTCTACGAGCGAAACATACCGGTGGATATGATCCCGATCGACGCGGATTTCTCGAAGTATTCGATTGTCATCGCGCCGGTGCTGTACATGGTAAAGGACGGCGTGGCGGAGACGATTGAGAAGTATGTCGCGGACGGCGGCAGGTTTGTCACCACATTTATGAGCGGCATCGTCGGCGAGAGCGACAACGTGCATCTCGGCGGATATCCCGGCCCGCTGCGTAAGCTGTGCGGCATATGGGCGGAGGAGATAGACGCGCTCGCGCCCGAGCGGTCGAACGCGGTGAGGTTCACAGACGGAAGCGAGCACAAGTGCGGACTGCTCTGCGACCTTATACATCTCGAGGGAGCGGAGCCGCTCGGCAGCTACGCGCACGACTTCTACGCGGGCTATCCGGCGGTGACGCGCAACTCGTTCGGCAGCGGCGCGGCGTACTATGTGGCGACGCAGCTTGAACCGAGCGGACTTGCGGCGGTTATGGACAGAGTCGTCGGCGAGGCGGGCGTAAAGGCGGTCATTGACGAGCCGACCGAGCTTGAGGTCACGCGCCGCAGCGGGAAGAACGGCGACTTCTACTTTGTGATGAACCTGAGCGGAGAGGAGAAGCCGCTGCCCGCCTGCTTTGCGGGCAAGACCGACATTCTCACCGGCAAGACGGCGCCGAGCGTGCTGAAAACCTGGGATACGGTAGTAATAAAGGGATAGGGATATTATGTTTAGAAGATTCAGAAACGACGCGTTTTATAAGCAGATAGGCAAACTTCTGCTGCCGATAGTGCTGCAAAATCTGCTGAACGCCGTGGTAAGCTCGGCGGACGTGGTGATGCTGAACTTCGTCGGCGAGTCGTCGATAGCCGCGGTGTCACTTGCGACCCAGTACACCACCGTGCTGATGATGGTGTTCTACGGACTTGGCACCGGCGCGACGATGCTGTGCGCGCAGTATTTCGGCAAGGGAGATATGCGCGCGATAGAGACGGTGCAGGGGATAGCGCTGCGATTTTCGCTGCTGCTGGCGCTGCTGTTTGCGGGAATGTCGGCGGTGTTCCCCGAACTGATGATGCGGCTCTTCACGCCGGAGGAGCATCTGATAGCGCTCGGTGCGAAATATCTGCGCATAATGAGCATAAGCTATCTTTGCTGGAGCGTGACCGAGGTGTACATATCGGTGCTGCGGAGCATTGGGCGGGTGGCTGTCGGCACGGCGCTCAACTCGTTTGCGGCGGTGCTGAACATCATACTCAACGCGGTTTTCATCTTCGGCACCGACCTCGGCGTGCAGGGCGTGGCGATAGCGACCTCGACCTCGCGCGCGCTCGAGCTGCTGCTCTGCTTTGCCGTGTCGGTGAAGTCGAAGGACATAAAGCTGAAATTCAGGTATTTGTTTGTGCGAAACAAGCTGCTTTTCCGCGACTTCCTGCGGCTTTCGATACCCGCGATGGCAAACGACGTGGTGTGGAGCACCGGATTTTCGATGTACTCGGTCATCCTCGGTCATCTCGGCGAGGCTGCGGTCGCGGCAAACTCGCTTGCGTCGGTGGTGCGCAATTTCGGCACGGTGCTGAGCTTTGGCATTGCGAGCGCGGGCGGTGTGCTGCTGGGGCAGATAATCGGCGACAACCGAATGGAGGAGGCGCGCGCGGGCGCGAACAAGACGGTGAAGCTCACGGTGGCGTCCAGCGTCGCCGGAGGGCTGCTGATACTCGCGTCGATACCGTTCGTGCTTATGTATGCCGACCGCTCGTTCAGCGAGACGGCAAAGGGATATCTGACAGTAATGATGCTGATAAGCTGCTACTATGTCATCGGTCAGGCGGTGAACACGACGGTCATAGCGGGCATATTCCGCGCCGGAGGGGACAGCAGATTCGGGCTTATCTGCGACTTCTTTGACATGTGGGTGTATGCCGTGCCGGTCGGATTTATCGCGGCGTTTTGGCTGAAGCTGCCGGTGGTGTGGGTGTATTTCATCCTCTGCACCGACGAGTTTGTCAAGTGGCCGTGGGTGATAAAGCACTATCGCAGCGGAAAGTGGCTGAAAAACATCACGCGAGAGGGTCTGTTTGAGGAGAAGTGACACATGGGTATCTATCGTTCGGTGGAGGAGCTTATCGGGCGCACACCGATGCTCGAACTGCGAAACATCGCGTGCGAGCTTGGTCTGGACGCGCGGATAGTCGCGAAGCTGGAGTGCTTTAATCCGGCGGGATCGGCAAAGGATCGCGTAGCGAAGTCGATGATAGACGACGCGGAGGCGCGCGGACTGTTGAAAGCGGGTTCGACGATAATCGAGCCGACATCGGGCAACACCGGCATAGGACTTGCGTCGGTGGCTGCGGCGCGGGGGTATCGCGCGGTGATAGTAATGCCGGACAGCATGAGCGCCGAGCGTCGGCTGCTGATGAAGGCATACGGCGCGGAGCTGGTGCTGACCGACGGCGCGAAGGGGATGCAGGGTGCGATCGACCGCGCAAACGAGCTTGCGCGTGAGATACCGAACAGCTTCATCCCCGGGCAGTTTGAAAATCCGGCGAATCCCGCCGCTCACTATGCGACGACCGCGCCGGAGATATGGGAGGACACCGGCGGCGAGGTGGACTTTTTCGTCGCGGGAGTGGGCACCGGAGGTACGATATCCGGCGTAGGACGCTATCTCAAGGAGCGAAAGCCGGACGTGCGGGTGGTGGCCGTAGAGCCGTCCGACTCGCCGGTATTGAGCGGAGGAACGGCGGGCGCGCACGCGATACAGGGCATCGGCGCGGGATTTGTCCCGGCGGCGCTTGATACGTCGGTGTACGACGAGGTGATGACGGTTGGCGGCGAGGACGCGTACGCCATGGGACGGCTGATGGGATGCCGCGAGGGACTGCCGGTCGGAATATCCTCCGGCGCGGCGCTGTGGGCGGCAGTGCAGATCGCGAAGCGGCCGTCGGCGAAGGGAAAGACGATAGTTGTGTTATTACCGGACGGCGGCGAGAAGTATCTGTCCACGCCGATGTTCGGATAGCAGACAAATATGCCGCGTTTGCGGTAAAAAACAGGAGGAAATGATATGTATCGGTACGACAGGAAGGGCCCAAAGCGCGGCGTTGCGCTGTACAGCTACTCCGCCGAGTTTGGGCTGACAAAGACGCTTGAGGACTGCTTTGAGGATATCTACGACATGGGTGCTCACGGCATCGAGATACTTGCCAACACCCACATCGAGAACTATCCCTATCCCACCGACGAGTGGGTGGATAAGTGGTTTCGGCTGTGCGACAAGTACGAGATAATCCCGGTGGAGTACGGGCACTGGATAGACAGCCATGTGCTTGGCGGCCGCGAGCTTACGACCGAGGAGTCGATCGAGATGCTCGAGCGCGATCTGCGGCTTGCGCATCGGCTGGGCTTTACCGTTCTGCGCACCAAGATGCCGGTTATAAACGACGCGCTCGAGCCGGTGGAGAACTGGCGGGAGATAATCAAGGGAGCGCTGCCGCTTGCGGAGAAGCTGGGACTCAAGATGTGCCCCGAGATACACACGCCGTCGAATCTGAACGGCAAGATGGTCACCGACTATGTCGACTTCATAAAGGAGACCGGGACGAAGAATTTCGGACTGAACATCGACTTTTCGGTGTTCCGCGCGCGGTTTGGCGACGGAGAGTGGAAGGATCCGAAGTTCAAGCCGAACGTGCCGGAGGATATGCTCCCGCTACTGCCGTACATCTATTGCTGCCACGCGAAGTTCATACATATGAGCGACGATTTTGAGGAGACTACTATTCCGTATCCGGAGATAGTTAAACTGCTTCAGGACAACGGCTGGGACGGGTATCTGCTCAGCGAGTACGAGGGCGCGGACAAGTACGACCCCGGCTACGAGGTTGGGCAGACCCTTCGCAAGCAGCACATCATGCTGAAAAATCTCATCGGCGACTAAGGAGGCGAAAATAATGGAGAGAGAAGTCATTCAATCGGTCGGATTTCGCAACATCGTGGAGAACGGGGAAGTGACCGGATTCCAGCTCAAGCTCCGTCTGCCCTACTATCGCGGAGTGTTCCTGTCGCAGCTCCGTCCGGGCACGCTGACGGTGGACGGCGAGAGCTTTTCAAAGGATGTGATAACCTGGGTGCTGCGCGGCGAGGAGTACACCGCCGAGGAGATGGCGGTAGACTTCAAGACGCACTGGAACCCCACCGAGACCGCGGTCATCAAGGTGAAGAAACCGGGCGGTCTCAAACAGGGCTACCACGATCTGAAGTACGGATTCTGCTTCACTTCGAGCTATATGCCGCCGGTGATGCAGTCGAAGCTCGATCCGGACACCGAGGCGTTCGTGTTCATGCCCGAGTTCGGACATCACGTCAACGAGCGCCGTCTGCTGATAGTCTAAAGCGCAAAAAAAGAAACGCTTCCTGCCGTTGTGAATGGCGGGAAGCGTTTTTGTTTTATCCCTATTTCATGAAGCCTGCCCGCGCGAAGTAGCGGTCGAGCGCGGTCTGATATGTGTCGATGACGCGGCCGACCTCCATGTCGTTTTCGAGCCGCTCGATAAGCTCGGGATAGCTGTCCGCCGACTTCTCGCCGACGATGACCTTTACCAGCCACTCATTTGCGGTGATGGCGCAGTTGGCAAGCGCGCCGGACGTGTCCACGCTCTCGTCATAGGTGAGCGTCGCGTTTTCCGGCCACACCCAGTCGCAGCCCACGCGATTCCAGGTGTCCAGGTTCGCGGTATACTCGGCGGGAAGCTCGGTCTCGACCCTGCTTGCGTAGGCGAGGCTTGCGACATAGTTCCAATACTCGCAGGCTATCTTCAGGTCGGAGCAGGTGGAGAGGACGCTGACCGAGCTTGAGGTGTTCACCGCGGACGAGCAACGGCGCAGGTGGATGTCCGACCAGTCGTCCGACGCGGAGAGCTTTGGGGTGGTTATCGCGACGAGGCGGAAGTCGGGATCGGGCGCTATCTGGCTGGACGCGGCAAGCGACTTGAGCCCGCTGCCGTCGGCAAAGCCGAAATCGCCCGCGCCGATGTAGCCGTGCGCCCACATGTCGTCGGGGGCGGATATCTCCGCGCGGGTGATGTAGTTTTTGTTGATGAGACCCTTTGCGTACCAGTCAGCCATCGTCGCGGCGTAGTCGCGAAGTCCCTCGTACGCGGCATAGACCGCCGTACCGTCCTTGTTTATGAAAGGCGCGTAGCTGACGCCGGAATAGCCCCACGAGCCGTTGAGAACATAGGCGTTGCAGACCGAGTGGTCGCCCAGCCAGAGCGGGCCCTCGCCGTCGGTGGTGTACTGCTTGAAGCCCTCGAGCGCGCGGCCAAGCCCGTCGACCGTCTCGAGGTCGCCGACGGTCATGCCGAGCTTATCCAGCCAGTCGGCACGCACGCCAAGCCCGGCAGTCGCGCCGGACGGAGCGTCGGCGATGGTGTGTATGCCCCAGATGTCGCCGGTGTCGTTCACACATTCGATGAAGGTCGCCTCGTCGCGCTCGACGGTGACGCGGTAGTTCGGCATCCAGCGGTCGATGGCCTCGTTCAGCCGGACGATGAAGCCGTCGCGGAGCGCCTTGTCCGCGCCACCCTGATAGTAGTTTTTCACCGACGACGCGAAATCGGGACAATCACCCGAAAGCACGATGCCCATGAAATTTTCCCTCTCGTTGCCGACAGCCGGTATCAGCAGGCTCAGCTGCACGCCGGTCTCCGCGGCTATCCGGTCGTAGAAAGATGTGTCGAGGTTCTCGAACATAGCAAAGCTCGGCGTCCAATACTCAAAGGAGACCGTGGTCGAAGCCAGCGGAAGCGCGATATCTCCCGGCTCGACCGGCGGGGTGTTCGGGTCGTAGTCGGAGAAATAGTCGGGCGTGGGTTCGACCGACGGGGTCTCCGGCTTGCCTCCGCCGCATCCGACAAGCAGCGCGGCGACAAGCGTCAGCATGAGGATTATCGAGGTATATCGCTTCATTTGGCGCCTCCTGAACGATTTGTTATTATACGGTAATCATAGCACAGCAGGGAGAGATTTGCAAGCGAGAGGAACTTCTCCATTAACGCAACACTTTTCGGGATATTGATGGTTGAAAAGCAAATCGTTCAGCGGTATACTAATATTGCGAAGGGGAGATGACCCCCGAACGAACCGAGAAGGGAGACAGAGACAATGACTAACGAAAAGGCGATGAGAGAAGCTCCGATATGGAAGCTGCTGCTTACGATGAGCGTACCCATTGTGTTTGTGACGCTTATGATGGTGGTCTACAACATGGCGGACATCCTGTTCATGGGCATGACCGGAGCGACGATGCAGGTGGCGGCGGTGAAACTTGCCGGACCGGTGTTCAGCATAATGCAGTCGTTCAACACGCTGCTCGGCATGGGCGCGTGCACGGCGATAGCGATGGCGCTCGGACGCAACGATCGCGAGATGGCGAGAAAGTACAGCTCGTTCAGCGTCTGGGCGGGCGTAGGGATAGGTGTTGTGCTGACGGCGGTGACGCTGCTGTTCACAAATCCGATAGTCAGCCTGCTGGGAGCGGACGAGGCAACGGCAGGCTACACCGCGACATATATCCGCATCCTCGCGCTTGGAGCGCCGTTTATGGTCACGGGCGGAGCGCTCGGAAATGTGGTCCGCGCGGACGGTTCTGCCACAAGGGCGGCGCTGGGAAGCATTATCGGCACGATAGCAAACATTCTGCTCGACCCGCTGTTCATTCTGGTGTTCAAGTGGGGCATTGCCGGAGCTGCTGTCGCGACGGTGCTCGGAAATGTCGTGACCATGATATACTGCGTGATGATAATGCGCAAGAGCGAGAATTTTTCGCTGAACATCAAGCATTTCACGCTGTCGAAGGATGTGTCGCTGAAGGTCATGGGCTACGGAGTACCGATGGCCGCGGGAACGCTGCTGATGAGCTTTTCCAGCATGTTCTCAAACAACCTGCTGATGAAGTACGGTCCGACAGCTATTGCCGCGCAGGGCGTTGCGGGTATGTCGAGCACACTCATCTGCATGGTGATAATGGGCGTGTGCATGGGCATCCAGCCGGCAATAAGCTATGCTCACGGTGCGGGTGACCGCAGGCGCGTGCGCCAGATAGTCAGGGGAACGGGTATAGCGTCGGTGCTGCTCGGAACGCTGCTCGCGGCTGTGTTCTTCCTCTGCCGTGACGGATTTATCGCGGGAATGCTGAACGACCCGGAGATATTTGAACTTGGCAGGCGCATGATAGTCGGAAGCCTGATAACGATGCCGATATACGGAGTCTATCAGATGAGCTCGACCTATCTCCAGGCCACCGGCAAGGTGAGCTTTGCGACCGTCGTATCGCTGCTGCGTCAGGGCCTCCTGTTCGTGCCGGTCGTGTACGCGATGAACGCGCTGTTCAAGCTGAACGGTCTGATATTCGCGGGAGCGGTCGCCGATGTGATAGCGACGGCGGCGGCTGTGGTACTCAGCGTTGTGTGGGCGCGTGGCATGGCAAAGGATACAAAAGGATCGATGCAGACAGAATCGGTCGAGATGAGCGAGAACGCCGCGTGAGGGAAACAAAACGAAAGGACGTCGGGCAGGATGCTCGGCGTCCTTTCGCGTGTGCTCGAAAATGCTTTCAGAACATGAACTGCGCGGCGAGTATCGCGATAAACTGCGAAACGGTCGGCTTTTCGACAAGCGGGTACTGCGCCAATTCCCGCAGAGCCGAGCGCTTGACAGTCCACACGACGTCTATGACGGTGCGGATGTCGCGCATTACGCACGCACAGGTGGTGTTGAAATGGCTCGCGACGGCGGGGTACAGATCCTTTGTGGCGCGGAGCAGCAGCTCGGGTCGACGCACTGCGAGGAACACTGCGTAGGCGGTGTAGGAACAGCCGACATAGCGCGGCGTTATGCTTAGATGACCCAGCAGCGCGTTTATCTCTGAAATGTACATGCGATCTACGCCTTGCGGCCGTCCGGCTCGGACAGCTTCTCGCGCAGCACGCCAAGGAGCTCATTTAGCTCGTTTTCCTTGAGCATCAGCAGGAGAAGGATGAGAGTTACCGCGGAGAAGCAAAACTTTCCGCGCTCAAGGTCGCCGTAGGCTCTGGCGGTGACGTGCAGCTGTTCTGCCATCTTCTCTTGTGTGAGATCGCGCTTCAGCCGCAGCGACTTCACAAATTCGGCGAGATATTGTTTGACAAACTGTTTGTAGGCGTTCAAGGTACGACCTCCACTGCTTTTTTAGTTACATGGAAATCATACCCGCTACGGAAGCGTACATCCAGGTGGTACACTTCCTATTTGCAAATTTGGTTTGATCAGTTTTGGGGGATCGCGCGGTCGCGACGACGCGGGGGAGTGTGCGATGGGTGCAAAAAA
>CAZBNJ010000030.1:0-18825 GCA_964493515.1 uncultured Oscillospiraceae bacterium
AGCACCATGTCGTACTTATCGCAGCAGTCGATGACCGCGTCGTCGCGTATCGAGCCGCCCGGCTCGAGGACATAGCGGACGCCGCTGCGGTGCGCGCGCTCGATGTTGTCGCTGAACGGGAAGAACGCGTCCGAGCCGAGGCTCACGCCGTCTATCTTCTTCAGAAATTCGCGCTTTTCCTCGACGGTGAACGGCTCCGGCTTCTCGTCAAAGTAGTCCTTCCACAGGTCGGTCGAGAGCATCTCCTCCCAGTCGCCGTCGCAGAGGTAGACGTCTATCGCGTTGTCCCGCTCGGCGCGCGCAAGCCCCTTCTTAAACGGCAGATTCAGCACCTTGTCCGACGAGCGCAGGAAGAAGGTGTCCGCCTTCTGACCCGCGAGGCGCACGCAGTGAATGCGCGACTGCTGTCCCGCGCCGATGCCCACCGCCATGCCGCCGCAGGTGTAGCAGACCGAGTTGGATTGGGTATATTTCAGCGTTATCATCGCGATAAGAAGGTCTCTTTTGGCGGATTCGGGAATGTCTTTGCGCTTGGAAACGATGTTGTCGAACGCCGCCTCGGTCAGCTTGTAGTTGTTGTGCCCCTGCTCAAAGGTCACGCCGAACACGTCCTTGTACTCCTGCTCGGCGGGACGGTAGTCCGAGTCGATTTCGATAACATTGTAGTTGCCGTTGCGCTTGTTTTTGAGTATTTCCAGCGCTTCTGCGGTATATCCCGGGGCGATAACTCCGTCGCTGACCTCCACCGCGATGAGGTGCGCGGTCTCGGCGTCGCATATGTCGCTGAGACTGACGAAATCGCCGTAGCTGGACATGCGGTCTGCACCGCGCGCGCGGGCATACGCGCAGGCGAGCGGACTTAGCTCCGCCGACTTCTTGACGCGCATGACCTTGCGCTCAAGCGGGCTGAGCTCCAGTCCTATCGCCGCGCCGGCAGGACTGACGTGCTTGAAGCTGGTCGCGGCGGGCATTCCGGTCGCCTCCTTCAGCTCGCTGACAAGCTGCCAGCCGTTGAGCGCGTCCAGAAAGTTTATGTATCCGGGGCGTCCCGAGTGCACCTTTATCGGCAGATCCTGCCCGTCGCGCATGAATATCTTGGACGGCTTCTGCGACGGATTGCACCCATATTTCAGTTCGATCTCCTTCATTTTCTCCCTCTCCTCTCACTTTTGGTGGCGATTGATGATGACCGTCTCGACCGCTCCGGTCGCGCGGTCGATGTGCTTTGCAAGCAGGCTGACGCGATTGTCGGCGTTCAGCATCGACCAGTACCTCTCGGCGTTCTCGCGCGCCGATTCGCCGAGCGACACCTCATACGGTGCGCCGCTGAAAGACGGCAGCGGACTTCCGTCGCCGTCGTAGGTGTGTATGCAGTTACCCACGCCGTTCTTCGGCGATTTGTAGGTGAAAAACGCCTTTTCTTCGATGTTTTCGTCGTTATTTATCGTCTTGAGTATCGAAAGCGCGTAGCTGCCGTCGGCGCAGGTCATGCCGGATATGCGCGGCGTGCAGTTGGGTGCATCTGGCTCGTAGCAGCGGGTGTGCAGCGCGCTCTCAAAGCTCCCGCCCGCCTTCAGCGCGTCGGCGATGGTGTCGGTCTGGTCGCCGTTCGTGACGATGTGTGTCGAGCCTACGGTGCGGGTGACATAGTAGATAACGAGCGACGGATCGGTCATCTTGGACGGGTCGAACGCCTCGGTCTTGACCCCCTCCGACGTCTCGACAAAGACGCGGTTGCGGCTGTTTTCGCTGCGCCCCATTATCCAGTAGAGCTGGACGAGCGCTCTGCCCGACGGCGTTGCGCCGAGCACGATGCCGCGTCCCGGGTACGAGTTTTCGGACAGATACTTCTCGCTTTTCTGCATAATAAACTCTCCTTTTGCCCTAAAAACGCAAAAATCCGCCCGGATAGAAGCGAATTCCACCCAGACGGTCGGCTAACAAGAACGCACGCTCCATGTGGTTATCTCCACTTCCGTCAGTCACGCGCGCCGCTATTCTGTTGTGTCCAGTGTACCACACTTTTACCGCGCGGTCAATCGGTGAAAACGTAAAAATCAGACGCAAAAGCGTCTGATTTTTTGGCGGAGAGAGTGGGATTCGAACCCACGGATGCTCGCACATCGACGGTTTTCAAGACCGCTCCCTTCGACCACTCGGGCATCTCTCCGTGTATTTGTTAGGATAGCACAGACGTGGCTTTTTGTCAAACCGTACTTTTGTTCTTGCAAAAGCCGCCAACGTGTGCTAAACTATACTTCCCAAAACAAGGGAGGAAAAACTATGGATTTCAAGAAACTTGAAGCGTACATCGACAGTATGCCCCACTGCGGCATACCCTCCACAGATGTGGAGGTCAGGCGCGGTCACGAGGTGGTCTACCGCCATTCGTCCGGTCACGCCGACGCCGCGCGCACCACCCCCATCTCGCCGGACAATCTCTACTGGATATGGTCCTGCTCCAAGGTGTCCTGCTGCATGGCTGGACTCAAGCTGCTCGAGGAGGGCAAGATGTCGCTCGACGACCCGGTGTCCAAGTATCTGCCCGCGCTTGAGCACCTGTTCGTCAAGGACGGCGAGACAGTCCGTCCCGCGCGCACCACACTGCTCGTGCGCCACGCGTTTACGATGCAGAGCGGCTGGGACTACGGCGCGTCCGCCAAACTTCCCGCAACGGTCGAGCCGAAGAACAATATCCAGCTGTTCGCCGCGCTCGCGGCGGTGCCGCTGAACTTTGACCCGGGCACACGCTACGAATACGGACTCAGCCACGATCTCATCGGTGCGCTCGTCGAAAAGATAAGCGGCAAGCGCCTCGGCGACTATCTCAAGGAGAACTTCTTCGACCCGCTCGGCATGAAGGATACCGGCTTCCGTCCCACGCCCGAACAGCTCGCGCGCGTTGCCGATCGCTACGACTACAACAACGAGACATACACCGCCACGCTCGAGGCACCGTTTGAGGGCTTCGGCAGCGTGGATATGGGCAGCGGCGGGCTTGTCAGCTCGGTCAACGACTACTCGCTGCTGATGGACGCGCTCGCAAACGGCGGCGTCGGGGCCAGCGGCGTCCGCGTGCTGAAAGCCGAGACGGTCGAGATGTGCAAGAAGAACCTGCTCGAAGGCGCGTCGCTTGAGGACTTCCGCCGCTGGCAGGGCGCGTCGACCTACGGCTACGGCTGGGGACTGTGCGGCCGCGTACACATGGACGGCAAGGTCTCGCTCTCAAATAGCCCCGTCGGCGAGTTCGGATGGAACGGTGCGGCGGCGAGCTACGCGCTTGCCGACACCGACAACAAGCTGTCGATATTCATCGCGATGCACGTCCACAACTGCCTCTACGCCTATCACGTCGCGCACAATCACATCAAGAACCTCGTCTACGAGGCACTGGGACTGTGATAACAAGGCGAAATTACCGCCCGCTCTGCGACTTTGCGGCGGTGCGGCAGTTCATGGTCGAGATATACGAGCGCGACTGGCGCAACGGCGTTCCCGCGCCGTTCCTTGAGTACGCGCTGTGCAGTTCGTGGATGGACACGTCGCTCGTCCACCGCTTCTCGCTGTGGGAGGAGGACGGGCGCATCGTGGCGTTCGTGTTCTATGAAAATCCGATGAGTGATGTGTATTTCAGCCTGCGCCCCGGCTATGAGCGGCTGGTCGACGAGATGATAGACTACGCCGAAGCCGAGATGCCGAAGATTGACAGCAGGCAGCGACTGGTCATCTTCGGCAGCCAGAAAGCGCTTGTCAGCGCGGCGGAGCGGCATGGCTACGTCCGCACCGGTGGCTACGTCGAGCTGATATACGACTTTGCAAAGCCGCTTGAGTACACCCTGCCGCAGGGTTTTTCCTTCGTCTCTCCCGATAACATGGACTACGCCAAGATAGCCGAGTGCTGCTATCGCGGCTTTGACAACGAGAAGGAAAACGGTCCGTGGGACGGCGACTATGAGGACGTCCTTCGCATCTCGCTCTCGCCGAACTCCACCATTGAACACTGCGCGGTGATACAAAACGAGCGCGGCGAGTATGTCTGCGTCGCCGGGATGTGGTGGACCCCCGAGAACGAGCTTGCGTACATGGAGCCGCTCTGCACCGTGCCGGAGTATCGCCATCGTGGACTTGCCGCAGCCGCGCTCAGCGAGCTGTACCGCTGCCTGAAATCGCTCGGCGCGACGCACATGACCGGCGGCAGCAACCCGTTCTACGCGAAGATCGGATACGAACCGTGTATAGAATGGGGATTCTACGAGCTGAAAGCGGGGGCGCAGGCATGAGCGAGTTCAGCTTTGATAACTTCCGTCAGGAAATCGTCGCGGAGCTGGGCGAGGACTTCTGGGACCGTCTGGTCAATGGATTGACCTTGCCCGACATCGACACCGAAGCGGACTGCGGGTGCCGCAACATGTCGCAGTTCATCCGTCGGCTCGAAGCCATGGCAGACGCGGAGACGGTGAAGTGCATCCTCTGCCGCGTGCGGCATGGGCTTCATCCTTCGCAGGTCGCGTGGGCGCACGAGCAGTATCTGCGTCTCGGCAGTCTGGACGCATTCTTGGAGTGGCATCTTGGAAACGAGCTTGCCGCTTTCGAGAAGCGCAACGCCGAGGGCGGCGATTTCTTCGGTCAGAAGATACCGGACGATGTGCTCGAATTCGTCCGCGCTCATCCCTCAATGCTTGCGCCGGTCAGGGAGGGCAATAAGCTGCACTGCATGGCGTTCCCGTGGGATATGCAGGCGTATCTGCACGCCGATGACCCAAAACTCAAGCGCTATCACGCCTGCCACTGTCCGTTTGCCAAGGAGTCCATCCTCACCGACGACCCGGTGTCGCCGACGCTGTGCAGCTGCAGCCTCGGACATATGCTGAATTTCACCGAGGGCTTCCTCGGACGGTCACTCACCGGGCGCGTGGTGCGCTCCGTTCTTAACGGCGACCTGACCTGCGAGTATGAGATCGACCTGCCGGAGGATCTGTGCTGTCCTTCGGAAAACTGAAACCGTATAACCAAAACAGGGTCGTCCCGCGTGGGATGACCCTGTTTTTGTCACTCAAATATCGTATCAGCTGTTCGAGTCCTCGAAGGTGTTCTTGTCCCCCTCCGTCGGCACCTCAAACGGATAGTTGCCCGAGAAGCACGCGTCGCAGAACTTCACGCTCGAGTGCTTCGCAATGTCGTGCACCTTGTCGAGCGGCAGGAACTCGAGCGAGTCCGCGCCAAGCCGTTCGCACAGCTCCTGCTTGGTGTACTTCACCGCGGCGAGCTGGTCGCGCGACGGAATGTCCGTTCCGAAGTAGCAGGGATAGAGGAACTCGGGCGAGCAGATGCGGATGTGTATCTCCTTTGCGCCCGCGCGGCGGAGCATCTCCACCACCGGAGCCATCGTCGTGCCGCGCACTATCGAGTCGTCTATCATGACGATGCGCTTGCCCTCTACGTTAGGCACTATCGGGTTCAGCTTTATCGACACACTCTCCATACGCTGACCCTGCGTTGGTTGGATGAAGGTGCGTCCTATGTATCGGTTGCGCAGCAGTCCCTCGCGGTAGGGCAGTCCGCTCTCCTCCGAGTAGCCTATCGCCGCGACGACGCCGCTGTCCGGCACGCCTATCACGATGTCCGCGTCGGCGGGATGCTCCTTTGCGAGTATCCGTCCTGCCTCGAGACGCGCCTCGTACACGCTCTGCTCGTCGATAACGCTGTCCGGTCGGGCAAAGTAGATATGCTCGAATATGCACAGCGCGCTCGGACCGCCGCAGTGCTCCTCGCGGCACTCGACCTCGCCTGTCTCGCGCGCGATGATTATCTCTCCCGGCTTCACGTCGCGGACGAATTCGCCGCCTATCGCGTTTATCGCGCAGCTCTCGGAGGCAAACACCAGTGCGTCGCCGTGCTTTCCGATGCACAGCGGTCGGATGCCGTAGGGATCGCGCACGGCGATGAGCTTCTGCGGGCTCATTATCAGCAGCGCAAAGGAGCCCTTCAGCTGCGGCAGCACACGGCTTACCGCCTCCTCTATCGAGCCGCTGGTCAGTCGCTCGCGCGCGAGCATGAACGCTATCACCTCGGTGTCGCTCGTCGACTGGAAGATGGCTCCGTTGCGCTCCAGCTGCGCACGCAGCTCGGCGGCGTTGGATATGTTGCCGTTGTGCGCTATCGACAGCGAGCCCTTTATGTAGTTTATCGTCAGCGGCTGCGCGTTTGCGAGCGTGTTCTTGCCGGTGGTCGAATAGCGCGTGTGCCCTATCGCCATGTCGCCCGCAAGCCCATCCAGCGACGCGCTGTCAAACACATCTCCGACCAGACCGAGCGCCTTTTTGTTGGTCACCCGCTTTGCCGTGCGGTCGCCTATCGCGATGCCGCAGCTCTCCTGTCCACGGTGCTGAAGCGCGTACAGCGCGTAGTATACCAGATGCGAAGTTTCGCTCCTGTCGCTGCCGACTATGCCGAATATTCCGCATTCCTCGCGCGGTTTTGTGTCCTGAATGTTCACCGGCTACTCTCCTCTGATGATAGAATTTTCGTCCAAAGAACGTATCACACGCCGAACAGCAGCTCGCCGTATGTCGGGAACGCCCAGTACTTCTCCCCGACCACCGTCTCAAGCTCGTCGGCTACCGCGCGAAGCTCCTGCATCGCCACAAATACAACGTCGCGATAGTAGCCCGCGCAGTCGGACACCTCAGCATAATTTTTAACCTCCAGAAGCGCTTTGTCAAGGGTCTCGACCTTTTTTGAGATGGATGCACAAAGCGCGCTGATCTTTGAAAGCAGATTTGTCTCAAATTCACAAGAGATATCCTTGCTTATCGCGCACTTGTTCGTCGCCGTCTCCGCGAGATCCTTCATATAAGCGAGGCCGGAGGGAAGTATCTCCTTGTTCGCCATGTCTATCATGGTCAGCGCCTCGATGTTTATCACCTTGCAGTAGTTCTCGAGCATTATCTCGGTGCGGCTCACCAGCTCTGCGCGGGTGAACACGCGGTGCTTCTCGAACAGCGCGACGTTCTTCTCGTCGCAGTAGTGCGGCATCGCCTCAGCCGAGCTGCGGAAGTTGAGCAGTCCGCGCTTCTCCGCCTCGGTCACCCACTCCGCCGCATAGCCGTCGCCGTTGAAGATTATCCGTCCGTTGTCGCGCAGTATCTCTCGCACCACGTCCAGCGGCTTCTCCCCGCGCTCGAGCTTGTCTGCGATGAAGAACAGCGCGTCGGCGGTGATGGTGTTCAGTACGATGTTCGCGCCGGCTATCGACACGGGCGCGCCGAGCGAGCGGAACTCGAACTTGTTGCCGGTAAAGGCAAACGGCGACGTGCGGTTGCGGTCGGTGGTGTCGCGATAGAGGTTCGGCAGCGCCTCGACCGACGTGTCGAGCACGCCGACGCTGTCCGGCTTGTAGTCCTTGCCCTGCGCTATCGACTCGAGCACCGCCTCGATCTCGGTGCCGACGAACATCGACATGATGGCGGGAGGTGCCTCGTTGCCGCCCAGACGGTGGTCGTTGCCCGCGCCCGCGGCGGATATGCGGAGCAGGTCCTGATGCTCGTCCACCGCCTTGATTATCGCGGCGAGGAACACGAGGAAGGGTATGTTCTCCGACGGCTCCTTGCCGGGGTCGAGCAGGTTCTGCCCCTTGTCGGTGGCTATCGACCAGTTGTTGTGCTTGCCGCTTCCGTTCACGCCCGCAAACGGCTTTTCGTGCAGCAGGCAGACAAGTCCGTGGCGCAGCGCGACCTTCTTCATCAGCTCCATCGTCAGCTGATTGTGGTCGCAGGCGATGTTGGTGCGCTCGTATATCGGCGCAAGCTCGTGCTGCGCGGGCGCGACCTCGTTGTGCTCGGTCTTTGCGTAGACACCGAGCTTCCACAGCTCCTCGTCAAGCTCCTTCATATACGCCTGCACGCGCGGCTTGATGCTGCCGAAGAAGTGATCCTCAAGCTCCTGACCCTTCGGCGCCTTCGAGCCGAACAGCGTGCGTCCGGTGAATATCAGATCCTTGCGCTTGTCGAACATCTCCTTCGTCACAAGGAAATACTCCTGCTCCGGACCGACGGTGGTCACAACGTGCTCCGCGTCTATGCCGAGACACTTCAGCACGCGTACCGCCTGGGTGTTTATCGCCGTCATCGAGCGCAGCAGCGGGGTCTTTTTGTCCAGCGCCTCGCCCGAATAGCTGTAAAACGCGGTCGGGATGCAGAGCGTGTTCTCCTTTATAAACGCATAGGAGGTCGGGTCCCATCCGGTATAGCCGCGAGCCTCAAAGGTCGCGCGCAGACCGCCCGACGGGAAGCTGGACGCGTCCGGCTCACCCTTTATCAGCTCCTTGCCCGAAAACTCCATTATCACCTTGCCCTCACCCGCCGGCGAGATAAAGCTGTCGTGCTTCTCGGCGGTTATGCCGGTCATCGGCTGGAACCAGTGGGTAAAGTGGGTCGCGCCCTTCTCTATCGCCCAGTCCTTCATCGCGTTCGCGACCACCGCCGCGACCGAGTCGTCCAGGCTCTCGCCGTTCTCCATCGTTCTGCGGACGGCGCGGTAGACGTCCTTCGGCAGACGCTCGCGCATCGCCTGCTCGTTGAACACCATGCTTCCGAACAGTTCGGGTATGTTGCTCGCCATACTGTTTTTCCCCCAAAAAATCAGTTTCTTGAACTAAGAAAGGCGCGACGGGTAGCTCCCGCAGCGCCTTTGCTGTCTATACTGAAAAGTATATTCCTGCCGGTACGATTTGTCAATCGTATAAAACGCTAAAATTAGCGTGAAGTCGCGGCGCGGTTTGGGCGTTTTGCCGCGTCGTCTGCATTTGACAATTACCGCTCCGTGTTGTATAATGTTGTATCGGGAGAATTGCGGAGGCAGTTCGCCCGAGTTTTTGTGTGTATGGAAAATAAGCAAATTCTGCGGTGATAAGGAGAGGTTTTCGGTATGATTACAGCAGTTGTCGGTATCAACTGGGGCGACGAGGGCAAGGGCCGCATGGTCGATATGCTTGCCGAAAAGCAGGACATCGTCTGCCGCTACCAGGGCGGAAACAACGCCGGTCACACGGTGGTCAATCCATTCGGAAAGTTTGTCTTGAACCTCATTCCCTGCGGAATATTCCATAAAGGCGTCGTAAACATTCTCGGCGGCGGCATGGTCGTCGATCTCGAGCATCTCTGTGGCGAGATCGAAAATCTCCGCGAGCGCGGCATCGAGATCACGCCCGAAAACCTGATGATAAGCCATCGCGCGACGATACTCATGCCGTGGGACGTGGCGCAGGACAAGCTGGAAGAGGGTCGTCTCAAGGACGCGAAGTACGGCTCGACCAACCGCGGCATCGCGCCGATATACGGCGACAAGTACATGAAAAAGTCGCTGCGCGCGGGCGATCTGCTCCATCCCGAGTATATGAAAAGCACGCTCAAGGGGCTTGTCGAGTGGAAGAACCTGACCATCGAGCGGGTCTACGGCGCCGAGCCGTTCACCTACGAGGCAATGCTCGAGTGGCTGGAGACCTACGGCGGCAAGCTCAGGGACTTTGTAAAGAACACCGACGAATATCTCTACGAGGCGCACAAGGCGGGCAAGGACATCATGTTCGAGGCTCAGCTCGCCGCGCTTCGCGACATAGACTACGGCATCTACCCCTACACCACATCGTCGAACACCATCGCGGCTTACGGCCCGATAGGCGCGGGCATACCCGGTGCGCGGATCGATCTGGTGGTCGGCGTGGTCAAGTCGTTCTCCACCTGCGTGGGCGAAGGCCCGTTCGCCGTTGAGATGTTCGGCGAGGAGGCGGAGAAGCTGCGTCAGGCGACCGGCGAATACGGCGCGGCGACAGGCCGTCCCCGCCGCGTAGGCCCGTTCGACGCGGTCGCGACCCGCTACGGCACCCGCGTGCAGGGTGCGGACTACCTGGTGCTTACCAAGCTCGACAACCTGGACACCCAGGAGAAGATACGCGTCTGCGTCGCCTACGACGTGGACGGCGAGCGCGTCGTAAACTTCCCCACCGGCGAGGCGCTGAACAAGGCAAAGCCGATATACGAGGAGCTGCCCGGCTGGAACTGCGACATAACCGGCTGCCGCAAGCCCTCCGACCTTCCCAAGGAAGCGCTCGACTACATCAAGTTCGTTGAAAAGGTGTGCGAGTGCCCGATAAAGTATGTCTCGGTCGGTCCCGAGCGCGAGGCGTACATCGAAATGTATTGAGCGAGGCGATAATCGTCTCGAACGCCGACAGCGCCGAGCGCATACGCTCGTGGGTCGAGACGGAGGGGGTGCGCTGCACCGCCGTCTGCGACACGGAGACGGCGATACGGCTCATCGCGTCGCGCGAGTTCGAGCTGGCGATAATCAACTCATCCGCCTGCGGCGAGGACACGGTCTCACTCGCCCTTGCCGCAAGCCGATCGGGCGCGGGAACGATACTGCTCGCGCTGCGGCATGAATCCGAGCGTCTCGCCGCCGAGCTTGTCCCAAAGGGCGTCGCGGTGCTCGAGCGTCCGATAAGCCGGGGGCTCTTCCGTCAGGCTCTGCACCTGATGGACGCGGCGCGGCGGCACATCGAGAGCTATCGCGGCGAGCTTATCCGGCTGCGCGCGCAGCTCGATGAGACCAAGCTCATCGACCGCGCGAAATGCGTCCTGATACAGTACCTCGGGTTAGATGAGCGGGACGCGCACAGATACATCGAAAAGCAATCGATGGACATGCGGCTCAGCCGCCGCGAGATTGCCGAGAATATTTTGAAAACATATGAGAGCTAAAGGTGAGAAGATGAAGAAAAAAGCGTACCTTCTGTTGGAAAACGGCAAAGTGTTCGAGGGTGAGGCGTTCGGTGCCGAGCGCGAGTGCGTGGGTGAACTTGTTTTCACGACCGGCATGGTCGGCTATCTGGAGACGTTGACCGATCCGAGCTATTACGGCCAGATCGTGATGCAGACCTTCCCGCTCGTCGGCAACTACGGCGTTATTCCCGATGATTTCGAGAGTGCCAAGCCCCGCCTGAAAGCTTATATCGTTCGTGAGTGGTGTCAAGAACCTTCTAATTTCCGTTCGGAAGGTGCTCTTGACGCTTTTTTGAAAGCGAACGACATTCCCGGGCTGTGCGGCATCGACACGCGGGCACTGACCCGCATCGTGCGCGAGCACGGCGTGATGAACGCGCGGATAACCTATTCGCCTGACCCCAAGGTGGACGACGAGCTTAGAAACTATCGCGTGCTCGACGCGGTGAAGTCGGTCTCCACCGGCGAGACGCTGACCGACGGCGAGGGCAGGCGTGTCGTGCTCATGGACTTCGGCGCGAAGTCGCACATCGAACGCGAGCTTGTCTCCCGCGGATGCGAGGTCGTCACCGTCCCCTACTCCACCACCGCCGACGAGATACTCGCGATGAAGCCCGCCGGAGTGATGCTCTCAAACGGCCCGGGCGACCCCGCCGAGAACAAGGACGCGATAAAGACGATAAAGAAGCTTGTCGCAAAGCGCGTGCCGATGTTCGGCATCTGCCTCGGACACCAGCTGCTCGCGCTCGCGAACGGCGCCAAGACCGAGAAGCTCAAGTACGGCCATCGCGGCGGCAATCAGCCCGCGCTCGAGCTTGCGACCGGTCGGGTGTACATCACGTCGCAGAACCACGGCTACGCGGTCGTCAGCTCAAGCCTGCCCGACTGCGCGCGCGAGAGCTTTATAAACGTGAACGACAAGACCTGCGAGGGCGTTGAATACTCGAACTCCCCCGCGTTTTCGGTGCAGTTCCACCCCGAGGCCTGCGCCGGTCCGCGCGACACCGCGTGGCTGTTCGACAAATTCGTAAGCATGTGCGAGGAGGTGCGCTGATGCCGCTCAAACCTGGAATTCGCAAAGTTATGGTCATCGGCTCCGGCCCTATCGTCATCGGACAGGCGGCGGAGTTCGACTATGCGGGCACGCAGGCGTGCCGCGCGCTGAAGGAGGACGGTCTCGAGGTCGTTCTGGTCAACTCCAACCCCGCCACGATAATGACCGACCAGGCGATGGCGGACCACATCTATATCGAGCCGCTGACCATACCCACCATCACCCGCATAATCGAGAAGGAGCGCCCGGACAGCCTGCTCTCGACCCTCGGTGGCCAGACCGGACTTACGCTGTCGATGCAGCTCGCTAAGAGCGGCGTGCTCGAACAGTACGGTGTGCGGCTGCTCGGCGCGGATCCGCTGACCATCGACAAGGCTGAGGACCGCGAGATGTTCAAGGAGACGATGGAAAAGATCGGTCAGCCCTGCATTCCGTCGATAACCGTGACCGACGTCGAGAGCGCGGTGGAGTTTGCGGGCGAGATCGGCTATCCGCTTGTCATCCGCCCCGCGTTCACCCTCGGCGGAACGGGCGGCGGCATCGTTTCAAACGAGAGCGAGCTTCGCGAGATATGCGGAGGCGGTCTCGCGCTGTCGCCGATACACCAGGTGCTCGTCGAGCGCTGCGTCAGCGGATGGAAGGAGATAGAGTTCGAGGTCATACGCGACTCGAAGGCAAACGTCATTACCGTCTGCTCGATGGAAAACTTCGACCCGGTCGGCGTCCACACCGGCGACAGCATCGTCATCGCGCCCGCCGTCACCCTGTCCGACAAGGAGTATCAGATGCTCCGCTCGGCGGCGCTCGCGATAGTGGACGAGCTTGGCGTGGAGGGCGGCTGCAACTGCCAGTTTGCGCTCAATCCCGACTCGTTCGAGTACGCGGTCATCGAGGTCAACCCGCGCGTCAGCCGCTCGTCGGCGCTCGCGTCCAAGGCGACCGGCTATCCGATAGCCAAGGTCGCCACCAAAATAGCCATCGGCTACACCCTCGACGAGATACCGAACGCGGTCACCGGCAGCACCAGCGCGTGCTTCGAGCCGTCGATAGACTATGTGGTGGTCAAGCTGCCCAAGTGGCCGTTTGACAAGTTCGTATACGCAAAAAAGACGCTGGGCACGCAGATGAAGGCGACCGGCGAGGTCATGGCGATAGGCACCGGCTTTGAGCAGGCGATAATGAAGGCTGTGCGCGGCGCGGAGATATCCCATCCCGACCTGCGCGACGCGGCGTGCGAGGCGATGTCCGACGACGAGCTGCGAAAGAAGCTGCACGACTGCGACGACACCCGCCTTTTCACCGTCTACGAGGCGATACGCCGGGATTTCAGCTACGACGAGATATTCGACGCCACCAAGATAGACCGCTGGTTCCTCGCGAAGCTCCGCAACCTCGCCGACTGCGAGCGCGAGCTGTGCGAGGCAAAGACGCTTTCCGACGAGCTGTACCTGCGCGCAAAGCGTCTCGGCTACACCGACTCGTCGATAAAGCGTATAAGCGGCAAATCGCCGAAGAAGCCCCGACTTCCGGTGTACAAGATGGTGGACACCTGTGCCGCCGAGTTCAAGGCGGAGACCCCCTACTTCTACTCCACCTTTGACAGCGAGAACGAGGCCGCCGAGTTCCTTGCCGAGCACAAGCCGAAGGACAAAAAGACGGTCATAGTCTTTGGTTCCGGCCCGATACGCATCGGTCAGGGCATCGAATTCGACTACGCGTCGGTTCACTGCGTCTGGGCGCTGAAAAAGGCGGGCTTCGACGTGGTCATCGTGAACAACAACCCCGAGACCGTCTCCACCGACTTTGACACGGCGGACAGGCTCTACTTCGAGCCGTTGACCGAGGAGGACGTCGCGGGCATACTCGACACCGAAAAGCCCTACGGCGTTGTGGTCGCGTTCGGCGGTCAGACCGCGATAAAGCTCACCCACTTCCTCGACCGCACCGGTCAGAATATACTCGGCACATCCGCCGACAGCATCGACGCGGCGGAGGACAGAGAGCGCTTTGACGAGCTGCTCGAGCGGCTTGGCATCAAGCGCCCGCGCGGCGAGACGGTCATGACCTGCGAGGAGGCACTCGCGGTCGCGAAGAAGGTCGGCTATCCCGTGCTGCTGCGGCCGAGCTACGTCCTCGGCGGTCAGAACATGATAATCGCGTTTGGCGAGGCGGACGTGCGCGAATACATGGGCATAATCCTCTCGCACGGCATAGAAAACCCGGTGCTCATCGACAAATATCTCATGGGCACCGAGCTTGAGGTGGACGCCATATGCGACGGCGACGACGTGCTCATCCCCGGCATCATGGAGCACATCGAGCGCGCGGGCGTTCACTCGGGCGACAGCATAGCGGTCTACCCCTCCTGGAACATCGACGACGACATGACCGAGCGCATCTGCCGCAGCGCGCGCGAGCTTGCGGTCGGGCTGAACACCAAGGGTCTTGTCAACATCCAGTATCTCATCTACGAAAACGAGCTGTATGTCATAGAGGTCAATCCGCGCTCCTCCCGCACCGTGCCCTACATATCCAAGGTGACCGGCGTGCCGATGGTCGACCTCGCCACCCGCGCGATGCTCGGCGAAAAGCTGCGCGACATGGGCTACGGCACCGGACTGTTCCGCACGCCGCCGTATGTCGCGGTCAAGGTGCCGGTGTTCTCGTTTGAAAAGCTCAGCGACGTGGACACGCAGCTCGGGCCGGAGATGAAGTCCACCGGTGAGGTTCTCGGCATCGCGGGCACGATGGACGAGGCGATATACAAGGGACTGCGCGCGGCGGGCTACCGCATGCAGAAGGGCGGCGGCGTGTTCATCACCGTGCGCGACAGCGACAAGCCGGAGATACCCGACGTCGCAAAGCGGTTCTACGAGCTTGGTTTTACCATCTACGCGACCGCCGGCACAGCCGAACTTCTCGGACGCACCGGCATACCCGCGGTCGTTGTCAAGAAGATACACCAGAGCGCTCCGGACGAGGAGAACACCCTGTCGCTCATCGAATCGGGCAAGATAAACTACGTCATATCCACCTCGTCAAAGGGACGCATACCCACCCGCGACAGCGTCAAGATACGCCGCAAGGCGGTCGAGCGTGCCGTCCCCTGCCTCACCTCCATCGACACCGCAAACGCGCTTGCGCGAAGCCTCAAGAGCCACTGGGCGCTGGAGAACATTGAGCTTGTGGACGTGTGCAGGATGCGCACCCGCCGCGAGAGCGTACCGTTTGTAAAGATGCAGAGCTGCGGCAACGACTACATCTACTTCGACTGCCTCGAGCGCGGCATCTCCAACCCCGAGGGTCTTGCCGTCCGACTCGCCGACCGTCACTACGGCGTGGGCGGCGACGGCGTGGTGCTGATACTGCCCTCCCGAAACGCGGACGCCGCGATGCGCGCCTTTAACCGCGACGGCAGCGAGGGCGAGATAGGCGGCAACGCGCTGATGTGCGTCGGCAAATATCTCTACGACAACGGCATCGTTCCCCGCCGCGAGATAACCGTAGAGACCGCTGCGGGCGTGCGCACGCTCCATGTCTACACGCGCGGCGGCAAGGCGACTCAGATAAGCGTCGACATGGGTGGGCCGTCGTTTGCGCCGTCGGACATCCCGGTGCTCATCGACGGCGACCGCGTGCTCGACCATCCCATAAAGATAGGCGGCACAGACTGGCGCATCTCCTGCGTGTCGGTCGGAAACCCGCACTGCGTCGTCATCTGCGACGAGGTGGACACGCTCGATATCGCGAAGATCGGCCCGAAGTTTGAGCTGAACAAGCTCTTCCCCGAGCGCGTGAACACCGAGTTCTGCAAGATAGTGGACAGCCGCACCATCCGTATGCGCGTGTGGGAGCGCGGCACCGGCGAGACCTGGTCGTCCGGCGACGGTGCGTGCGCGGCGGTCGCGGCGGCGGTGGAGATCGGGCTCTGCCCGCGCGACGAGGAGATAACCGTCAAACTGCCCGGCGGCGACCTGAAGGTCGTCTACGGCACAAACGGCGTGACACTCCGCGGTGACTCGCTGCTCGTGTTCGAGGGCACCGTCGAGCTGTAAGCGACAACAAAAAAGCAGGGACTCAAAGTCCCTGCTTTTCCATCCCCTTCAGTCCCGCTTGAACACGCTCTGTATGCTGTTAAGGAACAGCTCCGCCGCGCGGGTGAACACCTGATACTTCTTCCACACCACGTCCAGGTGCGCCTCAAGTTTCGGTTCAAGCGGCAGGAAGCACAGCTCGCTCGACTCGCCGGTATTTGCCAGCTTGTCCAGGCAGAGCGCGCAGCCGAACCCCTCCTCCACCATCAGCGCCGCGTTGAATATCAGGTTGTATGTCGCCACGATGTTGAGCTTTACGAAGTCCGCGCCGCTCCATCCGGACAGCATATTCGTCACCATCGACTGCCGCGACACTATCAGCGGCAACCCGGGCAGATCCTCCGGCGCTATCGACTTCTTCTGCGCAAGCGGATTGTCCTTTCGCATCAGTATCCCCCACACATCGGATATCGGGAACTGTATGTAGTCATACTTGTCTATCGGCGCAGGCTCGAGCATCACGCCGAAATCCAGAATACCCTTGTCCAGCCGCTCCGCTACGTCGTCCGCGTTGCCGCTGTACAGGTGATACCGAATGTTCGGGTATGCCGATCGCAGCACACAGGCGGCGCGCGCGATATATCGCATCGTATCGGTCTCGCCCGCGCCGATGTAGATGTCGCCGCTTATCACGTCGTCGCGCTGCTGAAACTCCGCCTCGGTCTTATCCGACAGCTCGACTATCTCCTCCGCGCGGCGGCGAAGGAGCATCCCGTCGTCGGTCAGCACGACCCGACGGCTGTTGCGTCCGCGCTCGAACAGCAGCACGCCCAGCTCCTCCTCCAGCGCCATAAGCTGCCGCGAGAGCGTTGGCTGCGTGATGTGCAGAAACTCCGCCGCGCGGGATATGCTCTGCTCGCGCGCGACCGCCAGAAAGTAGCGCAACACCCGTATCTCCAACCCTCTCACCTCCGTTTTTTGTCGTCGAATTGAGTATATCAGTTTTTGCTATGCCCGTCAAGCATGGACTACACTCCAAGATAGGCATTTGCTTTTTGCAAAGATGTGTAGTATACTATGGTTAAAAAGGAGGCGAGGTCATGTCGTGCAGCTGCAACAAGTGTGAACCAACCAAATGTCTGCCTAACGCGGGCTGTGACGAGGAGCTGACAAAGCGATTCAGCGCGCTCTACTCCGCGGGACAGACAGAGGAGGCCGCAAAGCTGCTGAAATGCAGACGGTGCGAGATAATCTCCGACATACACGATCTCCAGAAGCAGGTCGACCTGCTCGACTATATCATACACAACATGAAAAAGGAGAAGGACGAACAGAAGTAGCCCTTCTCCCCAAAAAACAGCGCAAAAAATCAGCGTGTCTCCACGCTGATTTTTCTTTTTGCTCGCTCAGCCTATCTCGGCGATGCACTCGACCTCGCAGAGAACGCCCTTGGGCAGAGCCTTGACCGCGACGCAGCTGCGCGCCGGATTCTTGGTGAAATACTTGGCGTACACCGTGTTGAACGCCGCAAAATCGCCCATGTCCGCAAGGAAGCAGGTGGTCTTGGCGACCGACTCAAACGTCGCGCCGGCCTCCTTCAGCACCTCGGCGAGGTTCTTCATGACCTGCTCCGCCTGCTCGGTGATGCCGCCCGCGACCACTTCGCCGTTTGCGGGGTCTACCGGTATCTGACCGGAGGTGAACAGCATGTTGCCAAACGCTATCGCCTGCGAATACGGGCCTATCGCTGCGGGAGCCTTGTCGGTGTGTATGACTTTCAGCATTTGTAATTCCTCCTATAAATTGGTAGCTCCATTATAGCACATTTTCGCCGGATGCGCTATAATAGATTTGTGCGCAAAGCAAAATTTAACCTCACAACTTATGTCAAGCGCCCCGCGGCTCCCGCGTGGTAACATATCCTCGAAAGGAGGGAGCAAAACTTGTACGAATGGAACGAAGCGGTGCAGAAGATGATCGACTGGATCGAGGATAACCTGACCGAAAGTCCGTCCCTGCTTGCTATGTCCGCGCATATCGGCTACTCGCCCTGGTACTGTTCAAAGTTCTTTCACGACATATCGGGCATGACGGTAAAGGACTATGTCGCGGGCAGACGGCTTGCGCGAGCGGCGCTGGAGATAAGAGATACAGACAGCCGGCTGCTTGACATCGCGCTGAAATACGGCTATTCCTCGCACGAGGCTCTGACGAGAGCGTTCGTAAATGCCTACGGATGTACACCGTCGGCATACCGCCGTCATCCCGTTCCGCTGCCGATATCCATTCGTCAGGTCGTGCTTTTTCCCGAACACTACAACCACAAAGGAGAGATCACCATGAGCAAGACCATGCTTACCGAGGCGCGAGTCCGCGTCGAGCACATCCCCGCGCACAAGTACATCGGCATCTGGGACGATACGGTGACTGGCTACGGCGACTTTTGGCAGAAGCACGACTGCGACGCGGTCTGCGGCATCATCGACAGCATGAGCCACGTCTCCCACCCCATCGTCACTCCGCACACCGCCGGATGGTTCTGGAAGAACGGCAAGCGCGGCTACTTCTACGGCTTTGGCGTGCCTGCCGACTACTCGGGCGAGATACCCGAGGGATTCGAGGTGCGCGAGCTGCCCGCAAGCGACTATCTCGTGTTCTTCCATCCGCCGTTCGACTATCTCAAGGACTGCGGTGAGGTGATGGGACGTGTCGAAAACCTCGCGTGGAACTACGACCCGAAGAAGGACGGCTACGAGTGGAACGAGGCCGACTGCCAGGACTATCAGCGCCACTATCCCGAGGTCATCGGATACGAGGTGCTGCGTCCGATAAAGCGCATATCGAAGTGACCGAACGGCAAAAAAGAGAGGGTCTTTTGACCCTCTCTTTTTATCTTGCTTGCGTCTTAGCCGCGCTTTATGTCCCCGCCGAGCAGGTATTTCTTCAGCGGCACGAACAT
>CAZBNJ010000031.1:0-18600 GCA_964493515.1 uncultured Oscillospiraceae bacterium
GAGGAAGAATAAACAGCAAAAACCGCCTTCGGGCGGTTTTTTGGTAGAATGGAGGGACGAGGGTGCGTATCGGCGTGATGCAGGCGACCAGTCAGCGTGAGAGAAACTCGCTGCTGTATGAGTGCACTTCTCGCGCGGCAAAAGACGCGGAAGTGGTCAATTTCGGCGTGTTCTGCGACGAAAACGCGGATATATCCTACATCGAGACGGCGGTCTGCGCGTGCCTGCTGCTCGAGAGCGGCGCGGTCGATTTCGTCGTGACCGGCTGCTCGAGCGGACAGGGGATGATGCTTGCGATGAACAGCCTGCCCGGCGTGCTCTGCGGGTATCTCCCGACGCCGTCCGATGCATTCCTGTTTGGGCGGATAAACGGAGGCAACGCCGCGTCGTTGCCGCTCGGACTTGGGCACGGATGGATGGGCGAGCTGAATATGCAGGACACGCTCATGCGGCTGTTCGACGGTGAATTCGGCTGCGGATACCCGCCGGCTGACGCGGAGCGCAAGCGTGCCGATACGCGTTGGCTGAAGGCGATAAATGCCGCGACAAAGCGGCCACTCGCTGAAGTCCTGCCGTCGCTCGACCGCGCGCTTGTCGCAAAGGCCGCGTCGCGGGTGCTTGACTACATCCGCGAGCACGGCCGCCGTGAGGTGGTTGAACTGCTCGAAAAGTACTGCTAAGGAGGGACACCCATGCAGAAGTGGAAGTTACTCAGTTCGAAATATCCGTACAAGTCGAAGTTCGGAAATCTGCGGCTCGACCGCGTGGAGCTGCCGAACGGACGGATAATCGAGGAGTACAACGTGATGGAGTACACCGACTGGGTAAACTGCGTCGCGGTAACGCGGGAGGGCAGGCTGCTCATCGAAAAGCAGTACCGCCACGGCTCGGGCGACTTCAGCTACGAGGTGCCGGCGGGCACCCCGGAGGACGGCGAGGATCCGACCGATACGATGATACGCGAGCTTCGCGAGGAGACGGGGTACACATCGCCGCATCCGCCGGTGCTGCTCGGCTGCTACCACACCAATCCCGCGCGGAACAACAATCGAATGTGGATATACCTGTTTACCGACTGCGAAAAGACCGACAGCGTCGAGCTGGACGACACCGAGGAGATAGAGGTCAGCGAGTGGACGTTTGACGAGGCGGAGCGCGCGATAGCCGACGGCAGGATAACCCATCAGACGACGGTGGTCGCCATCGAGCGCGCGAGAAGGAAGCTGGGGGTGTGAAAAACGCTGTCCGCGCCATAGCGACAATTCAGAGCTTGGAGGACTAAGTAATGAACTACATTGTTAGGAAAATAAAGCAATCAGAAACTTCAATTTTATCTGATTTCTTATATGAAGCAATATTCGTTCCTGAGGGCACTACACCGCCGCCGAGGGAAATAATTAAACAGCCAGAGCTTCAAGTATATATATCTGACTTTGGTAAGCACGATGATGATATTTGCTATGTTGCGGAGACAGACTGTGGTATCATTGGTGCTGTGTGGGTTCGTATTATGGACGATTATGGGCACATTGATGATGAAACGCCATCTTTCGCAATATCAGTTAATAAAGAATATCGAGGTCAAGGTATTGGTACAGTCTTAATGAAAACTATGCTCGAAGAACTAAAGAAAAGAGGTTATAAGCAAACTTCTTTAGCAGTACAAAAAGCCAACTATGCTGTAAGAATGTATAAGAGCGTTGGCTTTGAAATTGTAGACGAAAATGAGGAAGAATATATTATGGTATGCAAGTTGGCTAATTGACAACTCTTGTTTAGCTTGATGACGGACTTTCGATAATGTCAAAGCGATACGCAAAAAACGTGGGCAAAAGCCCACGTTTTTGTTGTTGTTTTTATCCCCAGCGCGGGACCTCGAACTCGTCGCCGTAGCTCGTCTCGCGGTACTCAACATATCTGCCCACCGCTAAGGACTTTGGGAGATCGACCAGCCGCTGGTTCTTGCTGCCCCGCCACTCGAGCGCGAGCGTCCGCTGTGCCAGGATGAAAGGGCCGTCGACCAACACGTCGCACAGTCGAAGCAGTTCAAGCACGTCGGGGTCGTTCAGCTCGAGCAGTTTCTCGAAGGTGTTGCCCGACCATATCCAGATGTCAAGCCCACTCTGTTTTGCGAATCGAGCCACCGGCAGCAGCGCAGCCGCCTGACACGCGGGCTCACCTCCGCTCAGCGTAAGCCCGGTAAGCAGCGGATTTGAGCGTATCTCCTCGATTATCTGCTCGGGAGTGAACTCCTCGCCGCCGTCGAAGTCCCAGGTCTTTTGGTTGTGGCAGCCCTCGCAGTGATAGGGGCATCCCTGGACGAACAGCGCGTAGCGAAGCCCCGGGCCGTCGACGATGCTGTCCTGGACGCGTCCCGCGACGCGCAGGGTAAGATCAGATCTCATGCTTGACACGGTCGCGCTCTTCGGCACGCTTTGCGTTGTTGAAGTAGCGAACATCGCCGCTCAGATAGCCGGTCACGCGGCGGATGCGCTCGAACTTGACGCCGTCGTCCTCGGTGCGTCCGCAGCCGGGGCACTGATCCTTGATGATGCCGCTGAAGCCGCAGACCGGGTCGCGGTCGACCGGATGGTTTATCGCGCCGTAGCCGATGCCCTCCTCCTGCATGGTGCGGATGATCTTCTCAAACGCCTCGAGGTTCTGGGTCGGGTCGCCGTCCATCTCGATGTAGGTGATGTGTCCGGCGTTGGTCAGCGCGTGATAGGGGGCTTCGAGGTGTATCTTGTCCACCGCCTTTATCGGGAAGTAGACCGGAACGTGGAAGCTGTTGGTGTAGTACTCGCGGTCGGTGACGCCGGGGATGACGCCGTACTTCTCGCGGTCGATCTTGACAAAGCGTCCGCTGAGGCCCTCCGCCGGAGTCGCGAGCAGCGAGAAGTTGAGTCCGGTCTTTGCCGACTCCTCGTCCATGCGCGCGCGCATATGACCGATTATCTCAAGACCGAGGTTCTGCGCGGTCTCGCTCTCGCCGTGATGCGAGCCGATGAGGCACTTGAGAGTCTCGGCAAGACCGATGAAGCCGACCGACAGCGTGCCGTGCTTGAGCACCTCGCCGACCTCGTCCTCCATGTCCAGCTTCTCCGAGTCTATCCAAACGCCGTTGCCCATCAGGAACGGATAGTTCTTTACCTTTTTGTGAGCCTGGATGTTGAAGCGCTCGAGCAGCTGGTCGATGACGAGATCGATCTTGCGGTCGAGCTCCTCAAAGAACATCTGCACGTTGCCGTTTGCCTTTATCGCGATGCGCGGCAGGTTGATGCTGGTGAAGGACAGGTTGCCGCGGCCGTTGCATATCTCGCGGGTCGGGTCGTAGACGTTGCCGATGACGCGGGTGCGGCAGCCCATGTAGGCGATCTCGGTCTCCGGCTTGCCGTTGTAGTACTGTTTGTTGAACGGCGCGTCCATAAACGAGAAGTTCGGGAACAGACGCTTTGCGCTGACACGGATGGCGAGGCGGAACAGGTCGTAGTTCGGATCGCCCGGGTCGCTGTTTACGCCGTGCATAACGCGGAATATCTGGATGGGGAATATCGGGGTCTCACCCGCGCCGAGACCCTCCTCGGTGGCGAGCATGACGTTCTTCATGACCATGCGGCCCTCCGGCGAGGTGTCCATGCCGTAGTTTATCGAGCTGAACGGAGTCTGTGCGCCGGCGCGCGAGTGCATGGTGTTGAGGTTGTGTATCAGCGCCTCCATCGCCTGGAAGGTGGCGCGGTCGGTCTCCTTTTCGGCGCGCTCGAGCGCGAAGTGCTGCGCCTTTTCAAGCAGCTTCTCGTCGGAGATGATCTCGGAAAGCAGCGTCTTTTCGGCTGCGAGATAGTCCGCGCTGCAGTTGAGGCTCGGCTTGACGCCGCTCTTCTCGCTTGCCTGGTCGACGATCCTGCGCGCCAGCTTCTCCGCCTCTATGTCGTCCATGTCACAGAGAAGCACGAACGCGCGGGCGAGGTTCTGGCGGTACAGGCGGACGTAGGTCTTTGCGACGCCGACAGCCATGCCGTAGTCGAAGTTGACTATCGACTGACCGCCGTGCTGGTCGTTCTGGTTGGACTGGATGGCTATGCAGCCGAGCGCGGCGTAGGAGGAGATGTCCTGCGGCTCGCGAAGGGTGCCGTGACCGGTCCAGAAGCCGCCTTCAAACAGCTTCTTTATGTCTATCTGACAGCAGGTGGTTGTGAGAGTGAGGAAGTCGAGGTCGTGGATGTGGATGTCGCCGTTGCGGTGCGCCTCCGAGTGCTCCGGCTTGAGCACGAACATCTCGTAGAAGTGCTTCGCGCCCTCCGAGCCGTACTTGAGCATCGTGCCCATCGCGCTGTCGCCGTTGACGTTCGCGTTCTCACGCTTGACGTCCGACTCGGCGGCGTCTTTGAAGGTGATGTCCTCGTAGGTCTTCATCAGACGGGTGTTCATGTTGCGGACGCGGCTGCGCTCGTTGCGGTAGATTATGTACGCCTTCGCGGTCTGAACATGACCGCCGTCCATCAGGACCTTCTCAACGAGGTCCTGAATGTGCTCGACGTCCGGGCAGGAGTCGCCCTCGGCGTCGAGCAGGGAGAGCACCTGCTCCGCAAGACGCTCGGAGACCTCCTCCTGACCGTAGCGATAGGTCGCCTCGAACGCCTTGTTTATAGCGGCGGCGATCTTCGAGAGATCGAACTCCGTCGTGCGTCCGTCACGCTTTTTGATAGTTTTGACAATTTGGCTCTCGCACACCATTTTCTCCAACTCCTCTGTGATTTTACCTCTGTTAGTTCTCGCCGCAAGTAAAAGGGCTGATAAAAACAGGAATTTCGACCGCTTTCGTTCCGTTCTTTTCTAAGTTTGGAAAGATGAAACACAAGATATTGTGCAGTTGAACGAAGCGGCGGCATAGATATAGTACAACGGTGGCGAATAAATGTCAAGGATAAATTTTACGTAAACCGAGGGCGAAAAGGACAGACCCTATGCGGGACAAGGCGTAGAGGGTCGAAAAATTTTTTTCAAAGCCCCGAAATAAGCTCCGAAAACTCGGTTTTTGTAAACCGGGCGGACAACAATTTATAGAGTGCGGAGGGGGATATTCGGCTGGGCAGCCCCAATATCTTGATGAGCCTGCGCCGATGCTCGGACGAATCCGGCGCGCCGGACAGTCCCGCCGCGATGAAGTCGGCGCGGGTTAGCTCGGCGGCTCGCTCGGTCTCGGCGCGGCTCTCGTCGACAAAGGTCGCACCTGCTTGGCGAAGCGCGTCGATGATGACGCAGGGGGACATTCCCTCAACGCCGACAAGACCGTCCCTGCCGCCGACACGCTTGCGGCACTCCTTGCCCTCGATGTCGGGGATGTAGGCGTGCAGCACGCGTCCGTCGGACAGCTTGCCGTTAAGGTGACTGCGTATCAGAAAGCCCGCGTTGTCGCTGTCGGTGAGCAGCACTATGCCGCGCCGACGGGCGAGATCGCGTATCAGTTCCAGTTTTTCGTCGTCCGAAAACACTCCGAAGCCGTCGGTCTCCACGACCACTGCGTCCACCGCCTGAAGCAGCGTGTTGCGGTCGTAGCGACCCTCGACGACGATGGCCTCGGCTATCCGCGGGCGGCTCACTTTTCGAGCGCCGCGAGCCGCAGCAGCAGCGTCTCAAGCAGCGCGGAGCGGTCGGCGGCGGAGGTCTTGAGCTCGTAGTCGCACTCGACGCACAGCTTCATCGCGGCGCGCGACCACTTGGTACTCACCCTTCGCGCGAGGTCGAGCTGCCGCCGCGCGGCGTAGGGATTCGGAGTGTCCGCGACGCGCATGAACCAGTCCTGTCCGCGCCGTCCGTCGAGCGATATCCGTCCGTAGAGCAGTTGGCGCATCTGCCGCGACAGCACGCCGACGAGATAGACCGGGTCGTTTCGCATCGACACCAGGTCGCGTTCAAGCTCGAGCGCGCGCGCGTATTTTCCCGCGACGACGGCATCGGCGAGATTGAACACCACGGCATCGGCGATAGGCGCGCACGCCGCGTCGATGTCGCTTTCGGTCACCTGGTCCAGCGAGGCGTATGCCGCGACCTTCTCGACCTCGTTTACGAGCATCGTCATCGAGCGTCCGCAGATGAACAGCATATGCTCGGCGGTAGCCATGTCGATATCCTTGCCGAGCGCGCGGAATCGACGGCGCAGCCAGCCCACAAGCTCGCTGTCTCCCTGAAGCAGGAATTCGACGACCAGACCATTTTCGGCGAGCAGCTTGTGTATCTTCGCGCGCGCGTCGGTCTTGTACTCGACGGTGTCATAGACAAAGACGAGCACGGTGTATTCGGGCAGATCGGCGACGAGTGTCTCCAGCTTCTCCTTGCGGTCGGCTCCCGGCTTGTACAGGTCGAGGTCGGTCACGACCACCAGCTTGCGCTCGCTGAACGCGGGAAGAGCCTCCACCGCGTCGCCCAGCTCGTCCATATCCACCGAGCCTCCGTCAAACGCGAAGTAGTTGAAGTCCTCCATTCCCTCGGCGACGACCGCCTTTTTAAGCTCGCTCAGATAGTGCTCGAGCAGGTATCGCTCCTCGCCGTGGAATACATATAAATTGTGGAAATTGCCGCTTTCAAGCTCGTCGCGGAACTTTCTGAGGTTGTTCTGCGACGGCGCGCGTTTTGCCTGTGCCATCAGTCTGCCTCCTTTCCGACCCGCACGGTGAGTCTGCCGCCGAGGTCGGTGCGATATATGTCCAAACCGTGCGCGTCCAACCGCGACAGCGTGTCTCGCGCCGGATGACCGTAGGTGTTGTATCCTACCGAGATCAGCGCCGCCTGTGGATAGAGCCGGTCGAGATATTCGTCGGAGGTGGAGTATTTCGAGCCGTGATGACCCGCCACTATGACCTCGATCGCGTTGAGCGGGTAGCGTTCGATGAGTATTTTCTCGCTGGACGTGCCGAGGTCGCCGGTGATGAACATATCAAACCCGCCGTAGCTCGCGCGTATCGCGACGCCGCTCTCGTTTTCGCTCGACCGCTGAACCGGACGGCAGATGGTGAGCGCCGCGTCGGCAAACTCAAGCTCCACGTCCTCCTTGTCGACGAAGGTTATCTCCGCGCCGTGAGAGGCAAGCAGCTCGAGCACCGTCTCGTCGTCCTCCGGCGGCGGGGCATAGACCCGTTTGACCGTTGTGAATCGAAGCAGATCGGCTATGCCGTTCGTGTGGTCGGCGTGGTAGTGGGTGAGGATGAGCGTGTCCACCTCGCGGCGGCCTTGCAGCATCAGCGCCTCGGCAGCCTGACAGCCCGCGCCCTCATAGCAGTCACCGCCGCAGTCGACCAGCGCCGCGCGGCCGTTTGAGGTCAGCAGTATCGACTGACCCTGGCCGACGTCCAGCACCGAGACGTTCAGCGCGTCCAGCCGCCGTCCGACCTCGCCGAGGGAGAAGGACAGCACGAACGCGGCTGCGGCAAGCGTTGTGCAGAGTTTGCCGTGCTTTCGGTCGGGCGTCGCCCTCCATATTATAATGAGTGTGTAGCCGAGCGCGAGCGCCAATATGTTGTATGGACTGCCCATATCCACAAGCGCGAACGGCATCCGCGCGAAGAGATACGCAACGCCGCGTAGCGTTTGAATAAAGGGGGAGACAAATCCCGCGACCGCGTGCGCCGCGGGCATCGCGACAAACGACATCAGCCCGCTCAACAGTCCGCCGACAAGCACTATCGGCATCAGGACAAGCGCGGGGAGGTTCGCGACAACGCCGTACAGCGGCAGCGAGCCGAAGTTGTACGCGATGAGCGGCGCGGTGTACAGGTTGGATATCAGCGTGACCAGAACGGCGTCGACAAGCGCGGCAAACGGTTTGCGCAGCGGCTTAGGAAGCGCCGCCCGCACGCGTTTGGTGATTCGTGTCGATGTCCACGCCCGAGCTTTTCCAAAGTGCAGCAGCAGCCCGAGGGTGGCAAGAAAGCTGAGCTGAAGTCCGAGGTCGCTTATCGCGTACGGATTGATGACGAGCAGGAGCAGAAGCGACGCGCCGAGCGCGGTGAGCGGGTCGTCATCGCGCCGTATCGCGACCGCGAGCAGCAGGAATCCGTGCATGATGAACGCTCGCGCAGCCGAAGCGGGCGCCCCACAGACGAGTATGAACATGAGCGCCGCGAGCATCGCAAACAGGCTCGCGCCGAGCTTTCCGCGCCTGCGACCTCGGAATCCCGCCACCAACGCGCCGCAGAGCAGCGTGATGTGCAGTCCGCTTATCGCGAGCAGGTGACTCAAACCGCCCGCGCGAACCGCGAACCGCAGGCTTTCGCCCATTGCCGAGCGGTCGCCGAGGCAGAGCGCGCGTATCATCGCGAGGTCGTCGCCCGAGTAGAGCTTTGCAAACTTTTCGCCGAGCGCGTGCCGAATGACCGCGGGGATGAACCGCAGCGGCGTGTGATTTGCCGCCTCGACCGCGACGACCTCGGTCACCTCGCCGTCGAGAAAGACGCGCCGCGAGCGGTAGTAGCTGAGAAAATCGAAGTTTGGGGTGCTGTCCGGCGTGTCCAGCTTGCCGTCGAATATCAGGCGGTCGCCCGGTCGGAGGTCGATGTGGTGCGGTACCCACAGCCGAACGCGCGCGTTTGCGCCTGCTCCGTCCAGCTCGACCTCGACCGACGAGCCGTAGTCGTAGTGCTTTGAGTAGTCGCGGACGATCGCCTCATACTCGCCGCGCTCGCCGACAAGCCCGACAGCGGGGGAGTAGAAGAACACGGTGAACAGCAGATGCCACACCGCTCCGACAAGCGCCGCGCAGGCGGCCATCGAGAGCTTCAGGCATCGCTCGCGGGGCGTGACGTTCTTTCGTCGCAGCAGGTAGAAGGCAAGCGAAAAAAGCGCGCATACTCCCACCGGGATGAGAGCATACGCGCCGATAAACTCGCTTATAAACAGCGCGGTCGCAAAGCCTGCCGCCGCGAGAAAGACCGGGCGCATCAGCCGAGCGTCTCGCTCAGACGGCTGCCGCCGAGGATGTGGAAGTGCAGGTGATGTACCGACTGGCAGCCGTCGTCGCCGACATTGCTGACCACGCGGAAGCCGCCGTCCAGTCCGAGCTGCGCGGCTATCTTCGGGATGACCTCGAAGATGTGCGCGACGACGGCGGAGTTCGAGCTGTCCACCGCAGCCGCCGACTCGATGTGCGCCTTCGGTATGACGAGAACGTGCACCGGTGCCTGCGGATTGATGTCCTTGAACGCGAAGCAGAGATCGTCCTCGTACACCTTCGTCGAGGGTATATCACCGGCGATTATCTTGCAGAACAGGCAGTTTTCCATGAAAAACACCTCTTAACCGAGTTTGGAAGTTACGAAATCGTCGACTATCGCGAGCGCGTTGTCCAGCTTGGAGACATCCTTGCCGCCGCCCATCGCGCTGTCCGGCTTGCCGCCGCCGCTTCCGCCTGCGACCTTGCAGACCTCGCGCACGATGTCGCCGGCCTTGATTCCCGCCGCGACCGCGTCCTTGCCGCAGACCGCGAGGAAGGTTATCTTGTCGTCGGTGTTCGACGCGAGCACGGCGACGATTGACGGATCCTTGTCGCGGAGCTTGTCGCCCATGCCGCGCAGGGTGTTCGGTTCCGCAGAACCGAGCGCCGCGGTGAGGACCTTCAGTCCGCCGACGGTGCGAGCGCCCATCAGATAGCGGTCAAGTCCGCTCTCCGCGTCGCGAAGCTTCAGCTTGTCCAGCTCGCGGCGAAGCGCCTTTGTCTCGTCGATGTGCGCCCTGGCGCGCTCGAGCAGCTCGGTGGGAGTGGTCTTGAACTCCGCCGCGACCGCGTTCACGCGCTGTGTAAGCTCGGTCAGCATGTTCAGCACCGCCTCGCCGGTGAACGCCTCGATGCGGCGAACGCCGGACGCGACCGAGCCTTCGGACACGATGTGGAACGGGCCGACCTTGGCGGTGTTGTCCAGGTGAGTGCCGCCGCAGAACTCTATCGAGTAGTCGTCGCCCATCCGGACCACGCGCACGACATCGCCGTACTTCTCGCCGAACAGCGCGGTGGCACCCATCTTCTTTGCCTCGTCGATTGGCTTGACGTCGGTGTGTATCTCGAGACCGTCAAGAATGTGGCGATTCACCTCACGCGTGACGTCAGCTATCTCCTCGGCGGTCATCGCGGAGAAGTGGATGAAGTCGAAGCGGAGGTGATCCGGCTCGACAAGGCTGCCCGCCTGCTCGACATGGCTGCCCAGCCGATCGCGCAGAGCCTTCTGGAGAAGGTGAGTGGCGCTGTGCGCACGACGTATCGCGGCGCGGCGGTCGGTGTCTATCGACGCGGTGACCGTGTCGCCGACCTTCAGCTCGCCGCTCTTCAGCACGCCGTAGTGCATATACTTGCCGCCCTTGTTCTTCTGGACGTCGGTGACCTCGAACAGACTGTCACCGCAGCGTATCACGCCGTGGTCGCCGACCTGACCGCCCATCTCGGCGTACATGGTCGTGCGGTCGAGGACGACTATCGCCTCCGCGCCGGCGACGATCTCATCGCGCAGCTCCTCGTCGGCGACTATCGCGAGGACTTTGCCGTCGCACACGTCGTTGTCATAGCCGACAAACTCGGTCTCGGCTATCTCCTTGCCGAACTCGATGCCCGCCCAGCCGAGGTCGCCGAGCGCCTCGCGGGCTTTGCGCGCGCGCTGTTTCTGCTCCTGCATCAGCTGGTGGAAGCCGTCCTCGTCGACGGTCATGCCCTCGTCGGCAAGCATCTCGATGGTCAGCTCTATCGGGAATCCGTAGGTGTCGTACAGCTTGAACGCGTCCGCGCCGCTGAACACCGTCTCGTTCTTAGCGCGATGCTCGGTGAGCATATCGCCGAACACCTTCATTCCGCCGTCGATGGTGCGGGCGAAATTCTCCTCCTCGGTGCGGATTATCTTGGTGATGTAGTCGCGGCGCTCGCGTAGCTCGGGATACGGCTTTTCGTTCATCTCAATGACCGTGTCGCAGACCTCGTACAGATACGGATGGTTCACTCCGAGCAGACGGCTGTGGCGCGCCGCGCGACGGAGCAGGCGGCGGAGCACATAGCCGCGGCCCTCGTTGGAGGGCAGGACGCCGTCGGATATGAGCATGACAGACGCGCGGATGTGGTCGGTTATGATGCGCAGCGACACGTCCTTTTTCTCGTCCTCGTGATAGCGCACGCCGGTGTACTCGCTGACCTTGTTGGTTATGCCTATCACCGTGTCGGTGTCGAAAAGCGATCCGACATCCTGCATCACGCAGGCGAGACGCTCAAGTCCCATGCCGGTGTCGATGTTCTTCTGCTTCAGCTCGGTGTAGTTGCCCTCGCCGTCGTTGTTGAACTGCGAAAAGACGTTGTTCCACACCTCGATGTAGCGGTCGCAGTCGCAGCCGACGGTGCAGCCGGGCTTGCCGCAGCCGTACTGCTCTCCGCGGTCGTAGTATATCTCAGAGCAGGGACCGCAAGGGCCGGAGCCGTGCTCCCAGAAGTTGTCCTCTCTGCCGAAGCGGAAGATGCGGTCGGCGGGGATGCCTATCTCCTTATTCCATATCTCGAACGCCTCATCGTCCTCCTCATATATGGAGGGATAGAGACGGTTCGGGTCGAGTCCCATCCACTCGGGGCTGGTCAGGAACTCCCAGCTCCAGGCGATTGCCTCGTGCTTGAAGTAGTCGCCGAACGAGAAGTTGCCGAGCATCTCAAAGTAGGTGCCGTGGCGGTCGGTCTTGCCAATGTTGTCCAGATCCTCGGTGCGCACGCACTTCTGGCAGGTGGTGACGCGGCGGCTGGGCGGCTCCTGCTCTCCGGTGAACCAGGGCTTCAGCGGCTGCATGCCCGCGATAACGAGCAGCACCGAATTGTCGCCCTGCGGAACCAGCGGGAAACTCGGCAGGCGCAGATGACCCTTTGTCTCGAAGAACGCCAGGAACTTTTCGCGTATTTCGTTAAGACCCATGTAGCTCATTGACAGATTGCTCCCTCATACAATATAATAAAAACCGTAACCACTATTTTATACGCTATTTCGCGCGCTGTCAAGTGTGCAGATACGAACGTCGCAGAAAGCAAAAATTCGGCTTGATTCGACCGAAAAATGTTACCGAAGTGCAATTTCAGCCGAAAAAGAAAGCTTGTTCGGAAAAGTGACAGAGCAGTTTTTTGCAAAAACGGCGGAAGCACCAAAAATTCACGAGTTGTTCACAAATTAGCAACACGCACAAAAATTTTGACAATGAGAACGTTTTCTTTAGACGCAATTCCGCACAAAAAAGGTTTTTGCTTTTTCGCGAAAATTCGTCATTTTTGCAATCGCGAGGCGGTCAAACCCGGGGTTCGGGAAATCGAAAAAGATTTTTTTGTGAAAAACAGCGAAAAGGGCTTGCAATTTGCCCAATCTCATAGTACAATATTCAAGTAAGTTAACCGAGCCGGTGGCCGGGCTATGTCGGACAGTGATGAAGGCGCTGTCGGATGTAGCAAACCAATTCGGAACGGGAAAACCACAAAGGAGGTTAGTCATGGCTGGAAAAACGGCTGAAGTCGCGCCCGTCCGCGTAAAAGAGCGGAAATGGACGATAGCGGCCATTAGGCACGACTTCAAAATGAACTGGCAGATCTATATTCTGTCACTCCCGATCATTGCGTACTTCATAGTTTTCAACTACATACCGATGGTCGGTCTCGTCATGGCGTTCCAGAAATACGACATGAACGTCGGCTTCCTGGGCGCAGGGGTTCAGTGGGTTGGTTTCGCACACTTCCAGGAGTTTATCACGGGTCCTTTCTTCTGGCGTCTGGTGCGTAACACCTTCCTGATAAGCATCTATTCGCTCGCGTTCTCGTTCCCGATGCCGATAATATTCGCGCTTCTGCTGAACGAGGTCAAGAACCAGATGTTCAAGAAGACTGTTCAGACGATCAGCTACCTGCCGCACTTCATCTCGATGGTCGTTATCTGCGGTCTTATCAAGGACTTCTGCGAATCGGGCGGTATGCTCTCGACGCTTGCTCAGACTCTGGGCGCTTACGGTGGACAGGGCGTGAACCTGCTCGAGAAGAAGGAACTGTTCCGTGTCATCTACATAGGAACCGACATTTGGCAGGGAATCGGCTTCGGCTCGATAATCTACCTCGCGGCTCTGTCGTCAATCGACCAG
The DNA here is from genome assembly GCA_964493515.1 of uncultured Oscillospiraceae bacterium. Taxonomy (GTDB): domain Bacteria; phylum Bacillota; class Clostridia; order Oscillospirales; family JAAYOS01; genus CANRIN01. The sequence goes on from CAZBNJ010000031.1 coordinate 13,123, forward strand.
GAGCTGTACGAGGCGGCGGTTATCGACGGTGCCGGACGTTGGAAGCAGACTTGGCACATCACCCTGCCGGGCATTGCTCCGACCATCATCATCATGCTCATCATGCGCATGGGCAGCCTCTTCAGCGTCGGCTTCGAGAAGATCATACTTCTGTACAACGACCTGACGATGGAGGTTGCGGACGTCATTTCCAGCTACGTCTATCGTGTCTCGCTGCTGCAGAGCTCGCGATATGACTTCGGCGCTGCCGTCGGTCTGTTCAACTCGGTAATCAACTTTGCGCTGCTCCTTATCACCAACACCATTTCGCGCAAGGTGTCCGAGACCAGTCTATTCTAAGGGGAGGTGTAGAGAATGGTTGAAAAGAGAACAGTTGGAAAGACAGTATTCGATATCATTAACTACTTGCTCCTTGCGTTTATCGCGGTTGCGTGTATCCTGCCGATGTGGCACGTCCTTATGGCTTCGTTCAGCGAGCCGGGCAAACTGCTTGCGGCAAAGGGAACCATTCTTTGGCCGCTCGGCAAGTCGACGCTCGAGGGCTACCGCATAGTGTTTAAGGACAGGAACATCGCCACCGGCTACGGCAACACGCTCATCTATGTTGCGTGCTACACCGGTATCGGCGTTGTGGGTACCCTGATAGCCGGCTTCGTGCTTTCGCGTACCTACTTCATGTTCAAGAACATAATCGTCTTTATCATCACGTTCACGATGATGTTCAACGGCGGCATGGTCCCGACCTTCATCGTCATCCGTAACCTCGGTATGTACGATACCCGTTGGGCGATTATCCTGCCGGGCGCCATCTCGGTGTTCAACGTCGTCATAATGAGAACATCGATCCAGGGCATACCGGACAGCTTGGAGGAATCAGCCAAGTTGGACGGCGCGGGCAACATGACGATCCTCTTCAAGATTTTCGTTCCGCTTATCAAGGCGACCATCGCGGTTATCATCCTGTTCATGGCCGTCGGTATGTGGAACAGCTGGTTCCAGGCGATGCTGTACCTGCGTAACCAGGAGCTGCGCCCGCTGCAGCTGGTCCTGCGCGAGATCCTTATTCGTAACGACACATCCACGATGATGCAGCAGGTCGGCATGGGTAACCGTCAGGAGATAGACCAGTACGAGCGACTCGTCCAGTACACCACGACGATCGTTGCGACTGCTCCGATCCTGTGCATCTACCCGTTCGTTCAGCGCTTCTTCGTCACCGGCGTTATGATCGGCTCGCTGAAGGGCTAAGTTTCAAAATCGAACAGAGCCGGGGAATTTCCTCGGCTCTGTTTTTGCGTTTGGGAGTGATGATATGGCAAGGAACGAGCCGGTTGAGCTGACCAACATGATAATGATAGAGGACGAGTCGGGAGAGAACGTGGTCATCGAGCGCCGTTCGAAGGAGGATTGGCCTGGCTGCACCTTTCCCGGAGGGCACGTTGAGCGGGGAGAGTCGTTTGTAGAGAGCGCAAAACGTGAGGCGCTGGAGGAGACCGGGCTTGAGATAACCGACGTCCGTCTGTGCGGGCTGAAGCAGTGGACCTCGACCGACGAGCGCCGCTATATCGTGATATGCTTTGCGGCGAAGGCGTGCGGCGGCGAACTGCGCTCAAGCGACGAGGGAGAGGTGTTCTGGTGCAGGAAGTCGGAAATCGCGTCGCTCGACCTCGCGGACGGGTTTGAATGGACGATAGACCTCTGTCTCGGCAACGCTTGCGAGGAGTATCACTACAAGGACGGCGACGAGTGGAAAAAGAAGCTGCTGTGACGGGGAGGTAACAAAAAACGAGCCAAACGGCTCGTTTTTTGTATCGCGGGAATCTATGATTTCTTCTCTTTCCTGTCCATGAGCGAACAACTTACCGCCGCAAACAATCCGAGAAAGATCCACGGCAGCGCCGCTCTGATAAACTCGTTGATCATTCTTTTCACTCCTTTCGGTGCGCTTAAATCACTGCTTCGATTCGTCGGTGTGGCGTATCTCTGCGCGCTTTATCTTGCCGCCGATGGTCTTGGGCAGCTCGGCGACATACTCGACCACGCGCGGGTATTTGTACGGTGCGGTCGCGTGCTTGACGTGGTCCTGAAGCTCCTTTGTAAGCTCGTCCGACGGCGTGTAGCTTTGCGCCAGAACGATGGTCGCCTTGACCACCTGACCGCGTATGCGATCGGGGACGGCGGTCACCGCGCACTCGACGACCGCGGGGTGCTCGACGAGCGCGCTCTCGACCTCGAACGGGCCGATGCGGTAGCCCGAGCACTTTATCACGTCGTCGTTCCGCCCGACGAACCAGTAGTAGCCGTCGCTGTCCCGCCACGCCACATCTCCGGTGTGATAGTCGCCGCCGCGGAACGCGTCCGCGTTCTCCTCGGGATTGTTGTAGTATTCGCGAAGCAGACCGAGCGGACGGTTTTCGAGCGCGCCGCGCACAACGATCTCGCCCTCCTCGCCGTCGTCGCAGAGCGTGCCGTCAGGTCGCATGAGCACGATGTCGTACAGCGGCGACGGCTTGCCCATCGAGCCGGGCTTCGGCTCGAACCACTCGTAGTTCGCGAGCATGACGGTGCTCTCGCTTTGACCAAAGCCTTCGCGCAGGGTGCAGCCGGTCAGGTCGCGCCAGCGGTTCAGCACGTCGGCGTTGAGCGGCTCGCCCGCGTTTCCGGCGTGCTCGATGGAGGAAAGGTCGTAGCTCGCGACGTCCTGCTCGAGCATGAATCGGTACATCGTCGGTGGCGCGCAGAAGGTGGTGACGCGGTACTTTTGCAGCTTTTCAAGCAGCAATTCCGGCTTGAACTTGTCCATATCGTAACAAAATATGACCGCGCCGCATATCCACTGACCGTAGATCTTGCCCCAGCCGAACTTCGCCCAGCCGCTGTCCGACACCGACATATGCAGCTTGCCGTCCTGAACCTTCTGCCAGAACTTGGCGGTGGTTATGTGCCCGAGCGGATAGCTGAAGCTGTGCATCGCCATCTTGGGCATTCCGGTCGTGCCGGAGGTGAAGTATATCAGCATCGGATCGTTCGCGGTCACACCGTTTTCGCCGGAAGGACGCGGAAAGCTGTCCGAAAAGTTCGCGAAATCGTCAAAGTTCGTCCAGCCGTCGCGCGAGCCGGCAGCGATGACCTTCGCGACAAGGGACGGGCAGTCGTGCTCGGCGGCCTCCACCTGCTCAATGACAAACGGGTCGTTCACCGCGACTATCATGCGGATATTCGCCGCCTGCGCGCGGTAGCGTATGTCTTTTGCCGTCAGCTGCAGGCTGCCGGGGATGAGCACCGCGCCGAGCTTATGCAGCGCCGGAGCGGCTATCCAATACTCGAAGCGTCGGCGGAGTATCAGCAGCACGCGGTCGCCCTTGCCGATGCCGAGAGACTTGAAGAAGTTGGCACAGCGCGAGCTGAGCTTGCTTATCTCGCCGAAGCTGAACCGACGCTCGCCGCCGTGGTCATCGCACCAGACGAGCGCGGGCTTGTTCGGATCTTCCTCCGCCCACGCGTCCACGACATCAAAACCGAAATTGAAATCTTCGGGGCAGTTTATCCTGTAATTTGCTATGAAATCCTCGTAGGACGAGAACTTATCGCGCGGCAAAAATCTCTCGGTGACAGACATCACTTGCGCTCCTCCGTTATCACAGTCAGAAATGTGGCGGACTTACCGCCCGCCGCGACCTGTCCGTGCGGATGGGTCGGGTCGAAGTAGACGCAGTCGCCGGTGTTGAGAAGCAGCTTCTTGTCCTCGAAGAGAAAGTGTATCGAGCCGGACAGGACGTAGTTGAACTCCTGACCGTCGTGCGTGACGAGCGGCGGAGTCTCGTCCTCCGGGTCGAGGGTGACGAGCATAGGCTCCATTCGCTTGCCCGAGAAGCGATGCGCGAGGCTCTTGATGTGGTACTCCTTGTAGCGGTCGACATCTACGCCGTGTCCCGCGGGAACGACGGTGAAGGTGTTCAGCCGCGGGGTGGAGCCGGTGAGTATCTCCACGAGGTCGACCGAGTACATATTCGCGAGGTGGTAGAGCACGCTTATCGGCACGTCCGCTCCGTCGCGCTCAAAGCCCTCGTACTGCTCGACGGTTATGCCGAGCGACGAAGCGATCTCTCCCGCAGTGTATCCGTATACGTCGCGCAGTTCGCGTATGCGCGCGGCTATCTGTGTGACATCCTGAGACATGGTATCCCTCGCTTTCGGGTGTATTTTAGAATATAATAGCAGAAACACGGGGGATTGTAAAGCAAAAAAGGACCCACCCGTGCGGGTGGGTGTTGGTGCGCGGCTTGCGCTATTGCTTCTTTGTAAGCGAGATGAAAATGCTCGCGATGTCCGCCGCCGCGAACGTCAAGAAGTATTTATACGAGTTATATATGTTGAAGAACAGCCAGAGTGAAATCGCTATTGAGACGGCGGCAAACACTGCCGGCAGTATGATTCGCTGTGCCTTGGTCGGGAAGCAGGCGCACAGCCCCGCTCGCACGGCGATGGTCACGCCGAGAAGGATGTAGATTGCCGCCAGTAGCGCAAACTTCAGGGACCCATCCCACGGCAGCAACCCTTTGGATATGTGAGCTATAATCATGTGAACGGCGATGTATATGAAATAAATTGATACATATATCACTACTGATTTATATTTTTTCATCGTTATATCGCACCTTTCGTCTAAGTAATTGTGTTATGGATTGCCGCTCTATCCATAACTATAATTTATATTATACTATATCAAGAGTTAATTGTAAATGCGTTTGCAGACATATCCGCCGCCACTACCGCGAAATCGGGGGTTGCAATCGCCGACAGGATGTGCTACAATATCCGTTGTTCCCAGGAAAATCGAATATCTTTATCGAGAGTGGGCGAGAGAGTAAGCTCAGTGACCCCACACCAACCTACCCGACAGGGAAAGGTGGTTCTGCTTACAGCGATAAGGAGCAATAACGAAAAGACGTATGCTCCTTTGGGAGCATTTTTTATTGCTTGAAAATGAAAGGAGAAGCAAAAAATGAGCAAATTCTTCACTTCAGAGTCGGTCACCGAGGGGCATCCCGACAAGGTCTGCGACCGCATATCCGACGCGGTGCTCGACGCGATAATCGCGCAGGACCCGACCGCGCGCGTCGCCTGCGAGTGCATCGTCACCACCGGCATGGCGCTTGTCATGGGCGAGATAACCACCGCCTGTTACGCCGACATCCCCGCCATCGCGCGAAAGACGATAGGCGAGATAGGCTACAACGACCCGACGCTCGGCTTTGACGCGAACACCTGCGCGGTGCTGACCAGCATCGACGAGCAGTCGCCGGACATCGCGCTCGGTGTGGACAGGTCGATGGAGTTCAAGGCGGCGGAGGGCGACAAGTACGACCTCATCGGCGCGGGCGACCAGGGCATGATGTTCGGCTATGCCTGCAACGAGACCCCCGAGCTTATGCCCGCGCCGATAGCCTACGCACACCGGCTTTCGCGCGAACTGAC
>CAZBNJ010000032.1:0-2062 GCA_964493515.1 uncultured Oscillospiraceae bacterium
GCTGCGAGCCGCCAAACTCTTCTATGAGCGCACCGGCATCGCAGAAGGGCTGTGCATATCCATCGAGAAGCGCACGCCGGTCGGAGCGGGTCTCGGCGGAGGAAGCGCGGACGCGGCGGCGGTGCTGAACGCGCTGAACAGCCGCCACGGCGAGCCGCTGTCCAGAGAGGAGCTGCTCGCAATCGGCGCGGGGCTTGGCGCGGATGTGCCGTTTTGCATGGTCGGCGGGTGCGCGCTGTGCGAGGGTATCGGCGAAAAGATGACGCCGCTGCCCACCCTGCCCCGCTGCCATATAGTTCTCGTCAAACCTTCCGTCAGCCTGTCCACCGCCGATATGTTCGCTCGGCTCGACCGTCGCGGCAGAAGCACGCTGCATCCGGACACCGACGCGTGCATAGCGGCGCTGCGGTCGGGAGACCTCGTCGGTCTGGCAAAGCGGATGTTCAACTCGATGGAGTCAGCGGCGGATCGTGTTGCGGAGATCGGCGAGGTCAAGAACGAACTGCTGCGTCTGGGCGCGCTCGGCGCCTGCATGAGCGGCAGCGGATCGTCGGTAGTCGGACTGTTTGACGACAGACAGGCTGCGGAAAAGGCGGCGGACGGCTGTCGCGGGTATCGCCGAGAAGTCTTTCTGCTCGATATGTAGGTATAAGCCTCCGAAAAAGTGTCAAAAGTTTAGGTAACACTTTTTCGGAGGTATCATTTTATGAAAGCACGCATATTTCGCATCATCTCCATCCTACTTATCGCCGCGCTGCTACCGATCACCGCATTGGCGGCGGAACAGCGCACGCTCGCGTCAAAGCTCGTCCGGCTGCACGTCATCGCGAACTCGGACAGCGAGCGCGACCAGGAGCTGAAGCTCATCGTCCGCGACGCCGTGCTCGACTTTACGGCGAACATATCGGAAGACGAGCTTGACGGCTCACTCGACGACATCCGGGCCGCGGCCGAATCGGCGCTGCGCGCGTGCGGATGCGACAGCCCGGTTCGCGTGCTGCTCGGATACGAGGAATACGGCACCCGCGAGTACGACAGTTTCACGCTGCCGGCGGGCATATATCGCTCGCTCAGGGTGGAGATAGGCGCTGCCGACGGTCACAACTGGTGGTGCGTGCTCTTCCCTCCGCTCTGCTTCGCGTCCGCCGAGGAAGTATCCGAGTTGGCGAGCGCGGCGGGGATAAGCGAGGAGGCTGTCGAACTGATAACGGAGGACGGTCAAGATATACAAATTCGCTTTCGCCTTCTTGAGCTAATGCGCGAACTTGCACATTTTCTTTTTTGATTGCGCGTTTTAGGGCATATAATCGCTCTTTTTGGCTCGAACGGTGACGATAAAGATTTTTTTGTTTTTTTGCACATTTATACTTGATAATTTCCTCGCTTTCTGCTAAAATATAGACAAATATTTGGGGACGCATTTTTACCGTCCCTCGTTGGGTCGCTTTCCCGGGTGTCTCGGCGGGGCCTTCAGGCGGTAGACGCGTCAGGCAAAATTCATCAAAGTGAGGGTTATATCGTTATGACAGAAATTCTTTACATCTTTGAGAGTTTGGGTTCGACGGTATTTGTTGTCGCGGCGCTGCTCTGCCTTGCTGTCGGCGCACTCGGATTCAAGCTCGACAAGCCTTGCGTGGTGGTCGTCTCGCTGATACTGGGCTTCATCATCGGCCACTTCCTGAGCATGGCTGCTTGGGGAGAAGGTATCGGCACCATCTACCTCGGCTCTTGTATCGGACTTCTTTCGCTGCTCGTTTCGATTAAAGTCCGTCCGGTCAAGCGCTTCTTCCTCGGCGGCGTTTCGATGTTCCTGTCGGTTTCGGTCATTGTGCTCATACTTGCTAACGCTATCGGTGGAACTACCGTTACTTACGACTTCTTCGCTCTGCGCGACGGCTATTATCAGGAGACTGCGGTCTCCATGCGTCAGGCGGATATGCGTAAGGACATGGCGAGTATCCTCGGCGTTGAAAACAACGACATCAAGGCCAAGATGAGCGACGACAAGATGCACATCACCTTTGAGATCCCCGAGGCGAACTACACCGAGCTGACCGCCTAC
>CAZBNJ010000032.1:2072-15612 GCA_964493515.1 uncultured Oscillospiraceae bacterium
GTGCAAGCATCGTTGAGCTGCACAAGGACGAGATAAGCAGCGTTGAGATATCCAACTACTCGAGCTGGTGGATGGTCTCGCTTATCATCGGCGCCGTTGCGGGCATCCTCTGCGGCATACTTGCCCAGTTCAAGGAGAAGTTCATGCAGATACTCGGCACGAGTGTGTTTGCCGGCGTATTCGGCGCGACCTTCGCGTACCTCGGACTCGGCAAGCTCATCCCGATTCTCTTTGCTCCTCTGGTGGCTGTTGGCGCGTACTTCCTCCAGCAGTATATCAACCGCAACAAGGAGAATGACCTCGGTGAAGTGCCCACTCAGCAGCTCCCGACCGTCTGATTTCGATAAAACCGAAAAATCCTCCGGGCAACCGGAGGATTTTTTATACCCGGAGGTTTAAATGTTAAGGCTACTGTTCGCCCCTCCCTACTCCGACCTGTGCGGCGAGGTAATACGGCGCCACGCGGGCGGCGGAAGGTTCTTTCTGATAGTGCCGCGACACTATTCGCACGAGTGCGAGCGACGTCTCTGCGAGGTGCTCGGCGATACAGCGTCCGGCGGCGCGGAGGTGCTCTCGATCGACCGCCTCTACTCGCGCGTCGCGTCGGAGGTCGGCGGGACTGCCGAAAGATTTCTCGACGACGCGGGGCGGCTGCTGGTCGCCTACTCCGCCGCACAACGCGTCTCCTCGCAGATGCGCGTGTTCGCGGGAGAGCTGCGCCGCACCGAGTTTTTGACCGAGGCGCTGCGCCTTATCGACGAGCTTCAGTCGTGCAGAGTGGAACCTGAGGCGCTGGGACGCGCGGCGGAGCTTGCGGACGGAGACCTCGGCGACAGGCTGCACGACCTTGCGCTGATAGCCGAAAGCTATTCCGCAGAGCTTGCGAGACGCGGCACACTTCGGGACAGGATATCGGCGCTTATCGACCTTCTCGACTGCGGTTGGGCGGCGGACAAGACCTTTGCCTTTTTCGGATACACCGAATTTACCGAGCAGGAGTTGGAGCTGGTGCGTAAGCTGCTGCGCTCAAGCGAAGTGACCGTCGCGCTCAGATGTGACAGGTCGCTTATAAATCCGTCGCTCGGCGAGGATGATCCCCTCTACGCCTACGCCCGCACGGCAGGACGGCTGACCCGCCTTGCCGAGAGCGAGGGCGTAAAGCTGGAGGTCGAGCAGTTTGTCGACGCGGAGGACGACCGTCCACCCGAGCTGAAGTTTATAACCAGCGAATTCCTCGCCGAAGAGGGACTGCGTTTTGACCGACAGCCGACGGCGGTAACTCTTGCGGAGGAGCGGTCGGTATGGTCGGAGTGCGAGCGCGCCGCCGCGTATATTCTGGACACTATGCGCACCAACGGATGGCGCTTTCGCGACTTTGCGGTGGCACTTCCCTCCGGCGACGAGTATCTCGGTGCGATCGAGGCTGTGTTTGGGTCGTGGGGCATACCGATATTTCTTGACAGCGTGGATTCGGCGCTGGGAACGCCGGTGTTGTCGGCGTTTACCGCCGCGCTGGACATCCTGCGAAACGGCTTTGCCGCGGAGGATGTGCTGCGATATTTGAAAAGCGGACTCAGCCCGCTCGGTTTCGAGGGCTGCTGTGAGGTCGAGAATTACGCCTACACATGGCAGATAACCGGCAGAAAGTGGCTGAACGACTGGACTGGAAGCCCGCGCGGATTTTCCGCACAGCTCGACGAGAATGACACACGCGCGCTCGATAGGCTGAACCGTCGCCGTAAGCTCATTGTGGAGCCGTTTGAGCGCTTCAGAGAGACCATTCGTCCCGGCGAAAGCTACAAGGCGGGCGACATCCTTCACGCGTTCTACGACCTTCTGACCGAGCTTCGTCTGGACAAACGGATAGCCGCAGCGGCGCGGCAGTACGCGGACGCGGGAGAATTGAAGATAGCCGGAGAGTATTCGCAGCTCTGGGGCAAGGTCTGCGACCTCATGGACGAGTTTTTCGAGCTTGCAAGCGACGAACAGATGAAATTTGACGAGTTCGCGCAGCTGTTTGAACTGCTGCTCGGCGGCATAAGCGTAGGCGTTATACCGCCCGCGCTGGACGGCGTGCCGGTCGGCGAGGTCGGTCGACTGCGCCACCGCCGACCGAAAGCTCTGCTTATTTTGGACGCGCGCGCGGGCGTGTTCCCCCCTGTCGCGACCTCCGGCGGACTGCTCGACGACCGTGACCGCGAGGAGCTTGCCGCGCTCGATATCGGACTGGAGCCGTCGACAAGGCGGCTGCGCTGGCGTGGCGTTGACACCGCGTATTCTGCGCTTGGATTGCCGTCCGAGCGGCTGTATGTCTCGTGGTCGCCGTCGGCAGAGGGCGGCGCGGCAATGCCAAGCCCGCTCATAATGCGACTTCACGACGAACTTGGCGCGGAAATACTGCCGCCGAGCGACTTTCATCGTCTGCTCGCCGCCGAGGCTCCGGCGCTCGAGTTTGCGCTGAGGGCAGCCGGAGGTAAAGCGGACGGCGCGGCGACGGCGGCGCTGGAGTATTTTGCAGATTCAGATGAAAACGGCGAGCTGCTGAGACGCGCGGAGTCGGTCGCCGAGGGCGGACGTGGCCCACTTTCAAAGGCAAGCGTCGATGCGCTATATGGCGACGAAATACGGCTTACCGCGTCGCGCAGTGACAAGTTTATGGGCTGCGCATTCAGCTATTTCTGTCAGTACGGACTGCGCGCGCAGCCCCGCAGACGCGCCGAGCTGGACGCTATGGAGAGCGGCACGCTCATACACTCGGTGCTTGAGAACACCGTGCGCCGCGCAAGCGAGGACGGATTGCTCGACGGCGAGATAACCAAGCGTGAGAAGGCCGCTGCCGTCGAGATAGCGCACAGCGAGCTTGAAAACTACATCTCGTCGAGGCTCGGCAACGCAGCGACAGACGATCCCCGCTCAAAGCGGCTTTTCGACCGAATAGAGCGCAGCCTGGACCGCGTCGTTGCAAGCATCATGGACGAGTTTGCGGTAAGCTCCTTCCGCCCGGTAGGCTTCGAGGTAGGATTCGGTACACAGGACGCGCGGCTGGAGTCGGTGTCGGTCGGCGAAAACGGCAAATTGCGCGGGGTCATCGACCGCGTGGACAGCTGGCACGATGAGAACGAAAACAGGCGATACTTCCGCGTTATCGACTACAAAAGCGGCAATAAGCAGTTCGATTATACCGACATCTACCACGGCGTGTCCCTGCAGCTTCCGATATATCTGCACGTCCTGCGCAGATTTGCCGAGGAAAACGGGCTGGACGCGAGCGAAGCGGGCGCGTTTTACTCCCCCGCAGCCGATCAGTTTGTGTCCGGCGAGCGCGGCGAGAATGACCGCAAGATCGAAAAGAAGCTGGAGGACAAGGAACAGCGCAGCGGAGTATATCTTGGCGACGAGGCCGTCGCACAGGCGATGGAGCACGGCGGAGCTTCGCGGTTCCTCCCCTCCTCCGCGCAGTACAAGCTCACAAAGGCGGAGTTCGAGATGCTCGAACGCCACGTTGAGCGGGCGACCGGAGCGGTCGTGCGTAGGATATCCGAGGGCGAGATCGAGGCACGCCCGAGCGTCAAATCGCTGGACCACAGCGCTTGCAACTACTGCGAATTCAGGGCGGCGTGCAAGTTTGACATAAGCGGCGGCAAGGACGAAGAAAATCGACGGTTCAGCGTCAGCCACGACGCGTTCTGGGAGAAACTTTCCGACGAGGAGGGCGAAAACAATGCCTGACTTTTCGATAAAACAGCGGGCGGCGATAGACTTTCGCGGCGATAAACTGCTGGTAAGCGCGGCTGCGGGTTCGGGCAAGACCCGCGTGCTTGTCGGGCGCGTGCTTGAACGCATCGAGCGCGAGCATCTGGACCTTGAGGACTTTCTCGTCATAACCTTCACCCGCGCCGCGACGGCAGAACTGCGCGACAGGTTTTCAGCCGAGATCGGACAGCGCGCGACGAACAGCGGCGACCGGCATATGCGTCGCCAACTGACCGCATCAAAGGAGAATATAACCACGATAGACGCGTTCTGCTCGTCTGTCATACACGAATACGCGCACCTCACCGATGTTGCGGGTCGGCGTATCGCGTCGGAAGGCGAGCTTATTAAGCTGCGTGAGAGGGCGCGTGCGGCGGCGCTCGACCGCATATACACAACCGAGGACAGCGACATCGAGGCAGCGATAGCCGCTCTCGGCTACGGCCGCGCGGACAGCCGATTTGCCGAAGCCATTGAGAAGATATACGACCACACGCGCGAGCATCCGTTTCCGCGGGCGTGGCGGGACAAGGTCATAAGTGAATATTCAAAGACCGACTTTTCGGACACCGTGTTCGGCGGTATGCTCGCCGAGTCCGCGCTCAGACTGCTGGACGGCGGTATCCGTCTGCTGGAAAAGGCGACAGAGCTTGCGGAAAGCGACCGCGAGACCTTTGCCGCCGTACTGACGACCCTTCAAAGCGACCTTGACTGCGCAAAGAGGGCGCAGACGGCGCTTGAAAACACGCGGCTCGTCGACGCAAGCGAGCTTTTGAACTCGGAAAACAAGCGCTTCGCAACACCGAGGGGAATGAAGGACGATCCGCTGAAGGACAGGATAACGACGCTGCGCGATATGTGGAAGGACAGGATAAAAAAGCATGCAGCAAAGCTGGTCAGCGGCTCGGACGAGTGCTCGGATGAGCTTCGCGCACAGCTTCCGGCAATCCGCGGACTGCTGAAGTCGGCGGAGATATTCGGCGAGGAATTTGACAGCTTAAAGGCGTCGCGCCGAGCAGCGGATTTCTCCGACTATACGCACGCCGCGGTCGAGCTGCTCGCGACTCCCCTGTCGGATGGTCGCTGCGAGCCGAGCGCGGTGGCAAGGGCGGTGTCCGCCAAGTTCAAAGAGGTGCTTGTAGACGAGTTTCAGGACACGAACGAGATACAGACGCTCATCTGCGACCTGCTCTGCGCCGATGCCGGACACACTCTCTTTATGGTCGGCGACGTGAAGCAGTCAATATACCGATTCCGCTTGGCGCGTCCGGAGATATTCCTCGAGCGATATGAGTCCTATCCCCCGCTCGCCGACGGCAAAAACACCGCTGTACACGATCTGTCCGACAACTTCCGCTCGCGGTCGGAGGTTGTCGGAGCGGTAAACTACTTCTTCAGGCGCATCATGACCGGCGGCGCGTCCGAGATACGCTACGACGAGGGACAGTATCTCTACGCTGGACGCACCGACGAACCGTGCGCCGACTGCACGACCGAATTCTGCATGCTCGACGCGTCGGCCTCCGACGAGGACGCGACAAACTCAGCCGACCGCACCGCTCTCGAGGCGTCATACGTCGCCTCACGCGTGGCGGGGCTGCTGCGCGACGGTTTTTGCATAAAGGATGGCGAGTCCGAGCGTTCGATTCGTCCGGATGACATCGCGATACTGCTGCGCTCGCCGAAAAACAGGGCGTGGATGTACCGCCAGGCGCTTGATAACCTCGGGATACCGTGCGATGCGGCTGCGGATGGAGGCATAGGCGCGGAGCTTATGACTCTCCTGTCGGTACTCACGGCGGTGGACAACCCCTACCTCGACGTGACGCTTGTAGGCGCTATGATAAGCCCGGTGTTTGGCTTCTCGGCGGACGAGGTGGCGCAGATACGCGCGTCGGCACGCCATGAATCCACTGTCTACGGCTCGGTGCTCCGCGCGGCACGCTCAGGGAACGCTCGCGCCGCCGAGTTTATCGAACGGCTGAAGGAGTACCGCCGAAGCGTTGGGATGCTGTCGGTGGACAAGTTCCTGCTGAAGCTGTATGCCGAAAGCGGCATCGTAGGCATATATTCGGCGATGGAGGGCGGCGCGGTACGCCGTGAGCAGCTGAACCTTGTCTACTTCGCGGCGCGCAGATACGCAAAACAGAGCAGATACGGTCTGCACGGCTTTATCGAATACCTCGAAAGCTCCATCGAACAGGGCGAGTTCGCCTCGAACAACGGCGCCGGCGAGGGTGTTCGCGTGATGAGCGTCCACGGCTCAAAGGGACTTGAGTTTGCGGTGGTGTTCTATTCGTCGCTCGGCTCGCAATTCAACCTTCAGGATCTCAAAAGCGACCTGCTCGTCCACCCGGAGCTCGGTGTCGCGATGAAGATGTTCGACCGAGAGCGGCGATATGTCTACCCCTCCGGTGCGTGGAGCGCCGTGGCGGAGTGCCTGCGCCGCGAGACGATAGCCGAGGAGCTGCGCGTGATGTACGTTGCAATGACCCGCGCGCGTGAGAAGCTCATCCTGACCTGCGTCCTGCCCGATGCGGAAAATGAGCTTACGAAAAGGCTTGCGGTGCCGTGGCTCGGCGACAGCGCGCTCGCGATGGCGATATCGCCTAAGGATATCCTGATACCGCTCGCCGCGGAGCATCCGGACGGCGCGGAGCTGCGCACTATATCAGGCTCGGACGAGGTGTGCGGGTTGGAGCCGACCAACGGCTCACTGCGCGTGCGAGTTATTGGACTTCAGCGCGAGGACGGCAGCGCGCGCACCGAGGCGTTTGAGCCTGCGGTCGAAGCCGTTGCCGACGAGGATGTGTACGACACGCTGCGCCGCAACCTCGAGTACGTCTACCCCGCGCCCGGGCTTGCCGAGCTGCCGTCCAAGCTGACCGCTACGCAGCTGAAGGGACTGCGTGCGGACGACGAGTTTGACGGAATGATCGAGCCGTCGGACGAGGACGAACCACGGCGCAGATTCGTATTCCAGAAGCGCCGTCCTCGGTTCGTGTCAGAGACGAGCACGCTCACCCCGACCGAGCGCGGTACGGCGATACACACGGCGATGCAGTTTGCCGACTACGCGGCGTGCGCCACCGAGGCGGGAGCGCTTGCCGAGATAGAGCGGCTTGAGCGCGAGCGATATTTGACGGTCGTGCAGGCGGACGCGGTGCGAAAGGAGATCGACAAGGTGTGCGCCTTTGCGACAAGCGACCTGTGCGGACGCGCGCTCGCAAGCGACGACCTGCGCCGCGAATTCAAGTTTTCGATACTGGATGACGCGAACAGATACTTCCCCACCGCGCCGGAGGGCGAACAGGTGCTGCTTCAGGGCGTTTGCGATATGTTCTTTACCGAAAACGACGGCGTCACGGTGGTGGACTTCAAGAGCGACAGGGTGAGCGCTGCTACCGAGCGACAGCGCGCCGACGAGTATGCCCCGCAGCTTGACGCCTATGCCCGCGCGCTTGAGCGGATATTCTCCAAGCCGGTGACGCGTCGGGTGATATACTTCTTCGCGACCGGACACGAGATCGAGGTGTGATGCTCCACACGCAGAAACAAAACTCACGAAATTTTTCCGAATTCGGGGTTGCATATTGAATTTTTTCGTGCTATAATCATTCTTGCGACTTTGTGATGAAAGAGGTGAGCTAGATGAAGGAAGGAATTCATCCCGAGTATCATAAGACCAAGATAACCTGCGCCTGCGGCAATGTTATCGAGACGGGATCGACTAAGAAGGATATACGCGTTGAAGTTTGCTCCAACTGCCACCCCTTCTTCACCGGCAAGCAGAAGCTGGTCGATACCGGCGGACGCGTTGACCGCTTCAACAAGAAGTTCGGTCTTGAGAACAACAAGTAAATCGGGAAAAGCGTCGGGCGGTGCAGCAATGCGCCGTCCGTCTTTTTGCCGTTTTGCCACAAAAAAGCGGCGGATACAGCCAAAACATGGTGAAGTTTTGTCTGGAATTTTCAGACTTACAGTGCTAAAATGGTATCTGTGAGACGATACCTCATTCGGAGGAGAAAAAATGGACAGAAACGAAGTTATACGCCGGATAATCGAGGCGGATAAACAGGCGCGGACCGTTCCCGAGCATGCTCGCGAGGAGCTTGCGGCGCTCGACGACGAGCTGAACGCGCGCCGCGAGGAGATGCGCAGGGACTACTACGACCGCGCGGAGAAGCGTATCGAAAAGGTGCGCGCAAGCGAGGCGGAATACTCCGACTCGCAGATAGCGAAGATCGACGCCGACCTAAAGCGCGAGATCGAACGCATCGAGCGTGACGCAGAGAGCCGTCGTGATGCGTGGGCGGACGAGCTGTTCCGCCGCACGATTGCCGAGCCGGAAGGTGAATGATGGTTAGGCAGTACATGAGGTACGGCGGCGCTGCGGCAAAGGTGCGCGCGATGTACGGCCGTCGGCTGCGTCGGGACGACTACTCCGCGCTGCTGTCGCGTCAGAGCGTTGCGGAGGTCGCCGCCTATCTGCGCGAAAAGCCGGGGTTTGCCGAAGTGCTCGACGACACGAACACGTCCATTGAGCACCGCGTGGAGATCGAACAGGCGCTGAAGTTCGCGCTCGACGACGAGTTCATCCGCATCTATCGCTTCATGTCGCGTGAGGATCATCCGCTGCTCGGCGGGATAATCGAGAAAGCCGAGTGCGACGAGATACTCTATTTCCTGCGCGCGTGGCAGTCGGCGGAAGGTCAGGTCGAATACACCTGCCGAATGCCGGAGTATTTCAGGAAGCACTCGCAGGTCGACTATGAGAAGCTGGAAACGACAACCGACTTCGAGCAGTTTTGGGAGGCTATCGAGCGGTCGAAGTACTTCCCCGCCCTGGCAAAGCTTCCTCGCGAGCGCGGAGAACCGCCGGAGTACACCGTGGCAAAGTCGGTCATGGACGCGAAGTACTACTCGGATGTGTTCCTCACGATAAAGAAGCACTACTCTGGCGACCTTGCCATAAAACTGAAGGAGGGCTTCGGCGCGGAGGTCGATCTGCTGAACATCACCGCGATACTCCGCATAAAGCGCTTCTTCCCCGCAATGACCGACGAACTGAGCAGCTACCTTCTGCCGCTGCGCGGCAGGCTCAGACCGTCGCTGCTGAACGAGATGATAAACGCGCCCGACCACGAAGCGGCGCTGGAGGTCGTAAAGCGCTCCCCATATCGTTCACTTTTCGACTTTGAGGGATGCCGCAGTATAGACGACTATGTGACGATGTATCTGTGGCGGTTCAACAAGCGGATGCTCTCAAGCCCCGAACCGTCGGTGTACACACCGCTTGCGTATCTCAATCTGCGCGAGATGGAGATACAGAATCTGGTCAAGATAATCGAATGTGTCCGATACGGTATGGACCCAAAGGACGCAGGGATCATACTTCCCGGCGCAGAGCCGGAGTAAGGAGGTAATGGCATGGCAATCGAAAAGATGAAGCTGCTTCGCATACTTGCGCCGGAGAGCCGATTTGACGAGATAGTCGCACAGCACATTCTCGGCCACGAGTTTCAGCCTGAAAACGCTATGAGCGTGATGTCGCAGAGCGCAAAGACGCTCAAGCGCATGGAAGGTCAGAACCCATACGCCGACCTGCTGCGAACGGTGCGCGACCTCGCGGCAAAGAACGGGATCGAGCTTGAGTATCGTGACTTTACGCCGCTTATCGGCGAGCCGAACGACTCGGACGAGTACTTCAAGGGCTTTGCCGACAAGCTGGACGCGATGAGGCACGAGCGTGACGAGCTTACATTCATCGCGCACGAGGATGAAAAGATAGTCGACCAGCTCAGGCATATCAAGGGTATGGGCAGCGTACAGGACGTCTCCGATTTCTTTGAACTTGAGTACGCGCGATTCAGATTCGGCCGTATGCCCAAGACCGCTTATGAGCACTTCCTGAGCTTTTTGCAGGACAGCCGCGACTTCTACTTCTTCCTCACAAGCGAGGACAGGGACTTCGTGTACGGCGTGTATCTTGTGCCGCGCAGGCACGAAAACCGCGTGGACACGCTGTTCGCGTCGCTGCGGTTCGAGCGCATCTACATCTCGGACAAGGTCCACGGAAGCCCGGACGAGGCGGAGAGCGAGCTGAAAAAGGAGATCGTGGATGACAGCGCGCGTGCGAACACGATAGAGCGCGACATAGAGGCATATATAGCCGCCGAGCGCGAGAACTTCCTGATGCGCTACTGTCTGCTGAAGTATCTGTCCGAGGCATATGATATGCGCAAATACGCGGTGGTCGCCGACGACAGGTTCTTCCTCTACGGATGGGTGCCCGAGTCGAATGTCGCGGCGCTGGAGGCGGAGCTGGACAAGGCGGGCGGCGTGATACACCAGACCGACGACCCCTCTATGGTGAGCGACGTGACCCCGCCTACCAAGCTGAAAAACGCGAGGTTCTTCCGGCCGTTCCAGCCGTTTATCGAGATGTACGGACGTCCGAACTACAACGAATTCGACCCCACGCCGTTCATGGCTGTCATATATACGCTGCTCTACGGAGTGATGTTCGGCGACCTCGGTCAGGGCATACTGCTTGCGATATGCGGCTATCTGATGTGGAAGCTCCGCGGAATGTGGATAGGCAGAGTCCTCGTCTACACCGGAATATCCGGCGCGCTGGTGGGTATTGCCTACGGCAGCGTGTTTGGATTTGAGGATCTCCTCCCCTTCGGCTTCCATGTGCTCGAATCGAGCGCTAACACCAATACCGCGCTGCAATTCTCGATATATATCGGACTTGCGATACTGACGCTCGTGATGGTGATGAACATTATAAACGGACTTCGCAGCCGTGACTTCTCAAAGGCGCTGTTCGGTCAAAACGGAATTGCGGGTCTTGTGCTGTTCTACGGCGTGATGTTCATACTCCTGCCGATGCTCGGATATCTCGAGATATCCCTCCCCGGCTGGGCGCTCATCCTGATGATAGTGCTTCCGCTCGCGCTGATAGTTATGCGCGAACCGCTCGGGAAGCTGGTGGCAGGCGACCCCGACTGGAAGCCGGAAAGCTTTGGTTCGTTCCTGGTGCAGAACCTGTTTGAGCTTATCGAAGTCGTGCTCAGTTATGTCACAAACGCGGTCAGCTTCATGCGTATCGGAATCTTCGTCATAAGCCACGCGGCGATGATGGGCGTTGTGTTCATGCTGGCGGGCGGTCACGAAAACCCGAACATGGTGGTCGTGGCTATCGGAAACGTGTTTGTCATGGCGCTTGAGGCTCTCCTGGTCGCAATACAGGTGCTGCGTCTGAACTTCTACGAGATGTTTGGCCGTTTCTACGACGGCGACGGGCGTGAATTCACTCCCGCGACGGTGGATTACGGCTCGGCGGACAACTAATAACCAATATCGGAGGTAATCAAAAATGGAATTCGTAACTAATCTTGGTATCGTAGCTCTGCTGCTCTCCCCTCTTTTCGTGATCTACTACATGCAGAAGAAGGGCAAGAAGGTCAAAACCGGTCTTATCGCAAACATCGTGTGCTTCTTTGCGGTCGTTGTCGGATTCACCGCGGCTAATATCGGCGGTGTCGCGAGCGCCGCGGACGCAACACAGGCGACCGGTCTCACCGTCGGCGACGGTATCGGACTCATCGGCGCGGCACTGTCCACCGGACTCAGCGGTCTCGGCGGCGGTATCGCCGTTGCAAGCTCGGCTGCTGCCGCTATCGGCGCGATGAGCGAGGACTCGAAGCTGTTCGGTAAGGCGCTGATATTCGTCGGACTTGCGGAAGGTATCGCGCTGTACGGCATGCTCGTCAGCTTCCAGATACTCGCGAAGATTGGCTAAAATGCGCTACTATCTCATATCCGATAACCACGACACGCTGGTCGGTATGCGGCTTGCGGGCATCGAGGGCATCCTGGCGCATGGTCTTGACGATGTGCGCTCGGCTATCCGATTCGCGATAGACGAAAAGGACATCGGCGTGCTGCTGATAAGCGAGAAGTGCGCCGCGCTCTGCCCCGAGCTTATCGACAGTCTGCGGCTGCATCTTACCACGCCGCTTATCGTCGAGATACCCGACCGCCACGGCACACGTCGCGCGCCCGATTCGATAACGCGGTACATACGCGAGTCGATCGGCGTGAAACTGTGAGGAGCAAAAACATGGCAGATAAACTGGAAAATTTCATAGCGACCATATACTCTGACGCGGAGGGCGAAGGCTCGGCGCTTGAAGCAGAACTTGCGCGCAAGCGCGACGCGTTCATCAGCGCCGCCGAGGACGAGCTTATCGGAGAGGTCGCGGCATACATTCGCGCGGCGTCGGCTCGCATACGGACCGAGGCGGGCAGGCGCGTGTCGCAGAAGCTGTTCGAGCAGAAGCACGAGCTGTATCGCTGCCGACGCGCCATTCGCGATGAGGCGGTGAGCGCGGCACGGGTGCGCGTCGAGGCGTATACCGAAACGGCGGAGTACGCGGCGGCGCTTGAGCGGCTTGCCGTCTACGCGTCAAAAAAGCTCGGGGGCGATACGATGACGATATACCTCCGTGCCAAGGACATGGAGTTTGCCGAAAAACTCGCCGAGCTGTCCGGCGCGAAGGTGATCGAGGGCGAGGTCGAGCTGGGCGGACTGGTCGCGGTAAATCTTCGGCGCCATCTTCGGCTGGATCTCAGCTACGACTCCGCGCTCGAGAAGGCTGCGGACGATTTCGGCGAAATGACCGTCGAAAAGGCGTAAGGAGGGGCTATGTACTATATTCACTCTATAAACGGACCGGTCGTGCGTGTGCGCGGTGGCGACACGCTCGCGGTCATGGACATGGTCTATGTCGGAAAGATGCGCCTTATCGGCGAGGTCGTCTCGGTAAACGAAAAGGAGGCGACCATCCAGGTATACGAGGAGACTTCGGGACTGCGCCCGGGCGAGCCAGTCGAGGGCACCGGCGCACCGATGTCGATAACTCTCGGGCCGGGGCTTATCGGCAACATATTCGACGGCATAGCACGCCCGCTGCGTGCGCTCGAGAAGGCGTCGGGCAGCTTTATCGCACGCGGCGTGAACATCGGCTCGCTTGACACCGAAACGAAGTGGCACACCGAGATTTGCGTCAAGGTCGGCGACACGCTTGAGCCGGGAACGGTATTCGCCAAGCTCACCGAGACCCCGATAATCGAACATCGCTGCATGACCCCTCCCGACCTGCGCGGCACGGTAGTCAGCGTGGTCGAGAGCGGCGAATACACCGTCGAGGATACGATAGTCGAACTAGACACCGGACGCGGTATCGTGCCGCTGAAGCTCGCGCAGAAGTGGCCGATACGCCGTGCGCGACCGTCGGCTGAGCGACTGCCCATCGACCGTCCGCTCATCACCGGACAGCGCATCATGGACACCCTCTTCCCCCTCGCAAAGGGCGGATGCGCGGCGCTGCCGGGACCGTTCGGCGCGGGAAAGACGGTGAATCAGCACCAGCTTGCCAAGTGGTCGGACGCGGACATAATCGTCTATCTCGGCTGCGGAGAGCGCGGAAACGAGATGACGCAGGTGCTTGAGGAGTTCAGCGAGCTTGAGGACCCGCGCAGCGGTCAGCCGATACTCGGACGCACCGTGCTGATAGCAAACACGTCGAATATGCCGGTCGCGGCGCGCGAGGCGTCGATATACACCGGCATGACTATCGCCGAATATTACCGCGACATGGGCTACCACGTCGCGATAATGGCGGACAGTACGTCGCGCTGGGCGGAGGCTCTGCGCGAAATAAGCGGTCGTCTGGAGGAGATGCCCGCCGCGGAGGGCTTCCCCCCCTATCTGCCG
>CAZBNJ010000032.1:15622-18403 GCA_964493515.1 uncultured Oscillospiraceae bacterium
GCGCCTTGCCGAGTTCTACGAGCGCGCGGGATATATGCGCACCCTCTGCGGCGAGGAGGGCTCGGTCACCGGCATCGGCGCGGTCAGTCCGCAGGGCGGCGATTTCAGCGAGCCGGTGACCCAGAACACAAAGCGATTCGTCCGCTGCTTCTGGGCGCTCGACCGCGAGCTTGCCTACGCGCGCCACTACCCCGCCATCAACTGGATAACCTCCTACTCGGAGTACGCCGACGAGCTGGACGGCTGGTATAACGAGCACCTCGGGCCTAACTTCGTCCGCTGCCGCCGTCGGATAAGCTCGCTTATGCAGGAGGAAGCCGGGCTTATGGAGATAGTCAAGCTGATAGGCTCGGACATACTGCCGGAGGATCAGAAGCTGGTCATCGAGACCGCGAGGATAATCCGAACGGGATTCCTCCAGCAGAACTCGTTCCACCCGATAGACACCTATGTTCCGCTTGAAAAGCAGCTTCATATGATGGAGACGATACTGCGTTTCTATGACCGCGCCGGAGAGATAGTAGCGCGCAACATCCCGATATCGCAGCTGCGCGAAAGCGGCATAAGCGACGCGCTCGTGCGCATGAAGTACGATATCCCGAACGACGACATGGGAAAGTTCGCGGAATACAGACGGAAGATAGACGACGCGGTGAACGCCGTGCTCGCGCAGAATTAAAGGAGGCGGTCGAAAATGCAGATGGAGTATGTCGGACTTTCGAGCATAAACGGACCGCTTGTCGTGCTCGACGGCGTCAAGGGCGTCGCCTACGACGAAATGTGCCAGTTTACGCTGCCCGGAGGCGAGCACCGCACCGGACGCATAACGATGATAGACGGCGAGCGCGTCGTCGTTCAGGTGTTTGAGGGCACCAAGGGCATGGCGCTGAGCGGAACGCGCACCCGCTTTGCGGGCAAACCGATGACCCTTCCCCTGTCCACCGAGATGCTCGGTCGAGTGTTTGACGGCGCGGGCCGTCCGGTCGATGGGCTTGGTGCGCTCTACCCCGACGAGAGCCGCGACATAAACGGCTCGGCGATAAATCCGGTCAGCCGCAAATATCCGCGAAGCTGCATCTACACCGGAATTTCGGCGATAGACGGTCAGATGACGCTGATACGCGGTCAGAAGCTGCCGATATTCAGCGGCTCGGGCATGAAGCACAACGAGCTTGCGGCTCAGATAGTCCGTCAGGCACAGATCGGCGGCGCGGACGGCGAATTCGCGATAGTTTTCTGCGCGATGGGCGTCAAAAATGACACCGCCGACTTCTTCCGCCAGAGCTTTGAATCAAGCGGCGCGCTCATGCGCGTGGTCATGTTTATGAACCTCGCGAGCGACCCGATAATCGAGCGTATCCTCTGCCCCCGCTGCGCGCTGACTGCGGCGGAGTACCTCGCGTTCAAGCACGGATACCACGTTCTTGTCATCATGACCGATATGACGAGCTACTGCGAGGCGGTGCGCGAGTTCTCGTCCTCCAAGGGCGAGATACCCAGCCGCAAGGGATACCCGAGCTATCTGTACAGCGACCTCGCGTCCCTTTACGAGCGCGCGGGCATGATACACGGCTGCGAGGGCTCGGTCACGCAGGTGCCTATCCTCACCATGCCGAACGACGATATCACCCATCCTATCCCCGACCTGACCGGCTATATAACCGAGGGCCAGATAGTGCTCAGCCGCGATCTGGACGCAAAGGGGCTCTATCCCCCAATAAACGTGCTGCCGTCGCTCAGCCGACTGATGAAGGACGGCATCGGCGAGGGATACACCCGCGAGGACCACTCGGCGCTGTCAAACCAGCTGTTCGCCGCCTATTCCAAAGTCCAGGAGGCGCGGAGCCTCGCGTCGGTAATTGGCGAGGACGAGCTGAGCGAAACCGACAAGGCGTATATGAAGTTCGGCGTTCGGTTTGAGCAGGAGTTTGTCGGCCAGCTCTCCGACGAGGACAGGTCTATCGAGCAGACGCTCGACCTCGGTTGGTCGCTGCTTGCCGATCTGCCGCGCGACGAGCTTGACCGCGTGGACAGCGAAACGCTTGACAAGTATCTTCCCAAGAAGATCGACAGCGTTTCGGAGGAGGATGCCTGATGCCTGTCGTACCCACAAAAGGAACGCTGATAGCGCGAAAGCGGTCGCTGGAGCTTGCAAAGACCGGCTTTGACCTGATGGATCGCAAGCGCAACATCCTCATCCGCGAGATAATGTCGCTGATAAACAAAGCGGACGAAATACAGTCGCGCATCGACACCTGCTTCTCGACTGCATATCGCTCGCTGCAGGCCGCGAACATATCGCTCGGCGCTATCGACTCCATCGTCGCGGCGGTGCCGGTGGACGACTCGCTGGAGATACGCACGCGGTCGGTGATGGGCGTGGAGATACCGCTGATAAAGCAGGAGGACAAGCCGATAAAGATGGCTTACGGCATACGCGGCACCAACTCCGCGCTTGACGACGCGTTCGTTCGGTTCCACGAGGTGAAGCGGCTGACCCGCGAGCTTGCCGAGACCGAGAACACGATATATCGTCTCGCCTACGCGATAAAAAAGACGCAAAAGCGGGCAAACGCGCTGAAAAACATCATTATCCCGAACTACACGAGCGACATCAAGTACATCACCGAGGCGCTCGAGGAGAAGGAGCGCGAGGAGTTCAGCCGCCTGAAAGTCATCAAGGCGCGAAAAGAAGGATAAAGAAAATGGCGTTCCCGCTCGGGAGCGCCATTTTTGGTTTATTACCGTCGCATCACACGTCAAAGCTGATGAATTTCACCT
>CAZBNJ010000033.1:0-18304 GCA_964493515.1 uncultured Oscillospiraceae bacterium
ACACGCCCCAGCCGATGACGGTGATGGGGAAGATGACCCCGGTGGCGGCGTTGCCGAGGTAGCCCACGCGGTTGCCCACGAATATCTGGTCCACGATATTGTACAGGCAGGAGATGATGAGCGAGAAGATGCAGGGAATGGTGAATTTCAGCAGCAGCTTTCCCGGCTTTTCGGTGCCCAAATAGGTTGAATCTTGCATGATATAGTGCCTCCTTCGGATGTTTGCGGACAAAAAGACACACGCAGTGGCATTACCGTACCGTAATCAGGCTTACGTGCAATGCACTGCGTGTGTCGTTGAATGTCCGTATTTGATTGACCGAATCAGTATACCAAAAGCCGCCGTTCAAAGTCAAAGGACATTTTGAACAAAAATTGGTGGGGTGGGATTCTGTTATCGATACCCCCACATCACACGTCCAGCGCGGCGTGGTAGCCCCAGTAGACCGCGTTTGTTATCGTGGAAACCTTTGCCGCGTCGCCGATCACCCGCACAAACGGAGCGGCGCAAAGGCAATAGACGGACGTGTCCTCTTTTTTGCGTTTGTGTGTGCTTTACACTTGCGATAAGAGTGCTTGTGTGATAAAATATACAGTGTATAGGCATTTTTCGGCAGAGCTGCCGTTTGGAGGAATTACCGAATGGAATTTGAATTTTCCGAGAGGATACGCGGGCTCAAACCGTCGCTTATCCGTGAGATACTGAAAGCCGACCCCGACCCGGAGGCGATAAGCTTCGCCGCAGGCAATCCGTCGCCGGATACCTTTCCGACCGCGGAGATGGCAGCTGCGGCAAGCGACATATTTGCGGAAAGCTCCGGCTCGGCGTTCCAGTACGGCATAACCGAGGGCTACACGCCGCTGCGCAAGGTCACCGCCGAGCGCGTTCGTCGGCTGCACAACATCGGCCGCGACTTTGACGACTGCGTGATAGTCTCCGGCGGGCAGCAGGGCATAGAACTTGCGACGAAGGTGCTGCTGAACGAGGGGGACACGCTCGTCTGCGAGGATCCGAGCTTCATCGGCGCGCTCAACTGCTTCCGTGCACAGCGGCTGAACCTTGTCGGCGTTGAGTGCGACGGCGAGGGCATGAAGGTGGACGAGCTTGAAAAGGTGCTTGAAAAGGGCGGCGTGAAGGCGATATACACCATTCCCGATTTCCAGAACCCGGGCGGGTCGACGATGAGCGCCGACCGCCGCAGGAAACTTATGGAACTTGCGCGAAAGTTTGGCGTCTATATCTTCGAGGACGGCCCGTATTTCGAGCTGCGCTACTCGGGAGAGACCGTGCCGACGCTGAAGAGCATGGACGACGAGGGCCGCGTGATATTCTGCGGTTCGTACTCCAAGATAGTTGCGCCGGGAATACGCATCGGATATGTCGTCGCGCACAGGGACGTCATCGCTAAGATGGCGGTCGCAAAGCAGGTGAGCGATGTGCACACCAACCTGTTCTTCCAGATGATAGTCGAGCGGCTGATAAGCGGCGGCGGATTTGAGCGCCACATCGCGGAGTGCCGTGAGACCTATCGATGGCGACGCGATATAATGCTTCGCGAGCTTGAGAAGAACATCCCCAAGGGCAAGGCGACCTGGACAAAGCCGGACGGCGGACTGTTCGTGTGGCTGACACTTCCGGAGGGCTATGACGGCACCGAGCTGTGCGCCCGAGCAAAGGCGAACAAGCTCGCCTGCGTGCCGGGGATAGCGTTTGGGGTGGACGAAAACGCGCCCAGCCGCTCACTAAGACTAAACTTCTCGCTTCCCTCCGACGAACAGCTCGTTCGCGGATGCGAGATACTCGGCAGAGAGATAGACAACTATGTGCGCTGACATTTCGGCGAGAAAGGTGGATACAAAATGGATAAGAAACGTATTTTCAGCGGAATAAAGCCCACCGGCGACCTCACGCTCGGCAGCTATCTGGGCGCGATAAAGAACTGGGTGGGATTTCAGGATGAGTACGAGTGCCTCTACTGCATCGTAAACGAGCACGCAATAACGATACGCAACGACCCCGAAGTCCTGCGCCGCCGCAGCCTTGAGCAGCTTGCGCAGTATATCGCCGCGGGACTTGACCCCAAGCGTAGCATAATCTACCTGCAAAGCCACGTCCACCAGCACGCGGAGCTTGGCTGGATACTCGGCTGCTATACGATGATGGGCGAGCTGAACCGCATGACGCAGTTCAAGGATATGTCAAAGAAGCATCCGGACAACCTCAACGCCGGCATCTACACCTATCCGGTGCTGATGGCGGCGGACATCCTGCTGTTCGACAGCCAGCTCGTGCCAGTCGGCGAGGACCAAAAGCAGCACGTCGAGCTTGCGCGCAACATAGCGCAGCGCTTCAACGGAGTGTACGGCGATGTGTTCGTAATGCCCGAGCCGTTCGTGCCGAAGGTCGGCGCGCGCATCAAGAGCCTCACAAATCCCGAGGCGAAGATGTCCAAGTCGGACGACGATCCGCAGGGCAGCGTGTATATACTCGACGATCCGGACACCATACTCAAAAAGTTCAAGCGTGCCAAGACCGACAGCCTGGGAGTGGTGCATTTCGACCCGGTCGAGCAGGCGGGCATATCCAACCTGATGGCGATATATTCCGCCGTGACCGGAAAGAGCTTTGACGAGATAGAGCGCGAGTTCGAGGGCAAGGGCTACGGCGCGTTCAAGCCGGCGGTCGCGGAGGTGGTCATCGACACGCTGAGCCCGATACGCGAGAACGCCGAGCGGCTGATAGCCGAGGGCGAGCTGGAGAGAATATACCGCGACGGCGCCGAGCGTGCGTCGGCTATCGCCGAAAAGGTGCTCGACCGCGTCCATGGCGTGATAGGTTTCGTTAAGCGATAACGATTTCGGAGGTATAAAATGCCGAGTGAGCTGATAATCTGGGTGCTTGCGGCGCTTGCGGTCGCGTTTGTGATAAGCGTCGTGTGTACGCCGGTGGTGCGGCAGTTTGCCGAGCGCAGCGGCGTCGGAGTGGATGTGCCCAAGGACAACCGGCGTATGCACAAAAAACCGATACCGCGTATCGGCGGACTCGCGATATTCCTCGGGTTTATCGTGAGCGTGCTGATATTTGCCGAGATAGACGTGCAGATGCGCGGCATACTGATAGGACTTGTGCTGATAGTGGTGATAAGCCTCATCGACGACATATCGCCGCTGCCCGCGCTGCTGCGCTTCGGCGTGCAGATAGTCGCGGCGCTGATACCGGTGCTGCACGGCGTGCGCATAGAGTTTCTGTCAAACATAAACATCTTCAGCGATATGCCGTATCTGCACCTGAACGAGTGGATATCGATAGCGGTGACGATAATCTGGATAGTCGCGATAACCAACTCGGTCAACTTCATCGACGGCCTGGACGGACTTGCGGTGGGGGTGAGCAGCATATCATCGCTGTGCATGCTGATAATCGCGATGATGGTCTCCGAGCCGAACGTCGCGATTATCATGGCGGCGCTGTTCGGCGCGTGCGTGGGATTCATCCCGTACAACAAGAATCCCGCGACGATATTCATGGGCGACGTCGGCGCAATGTCGATAGGTTACCTGCTCGCGACCATCTCGATACAGGGATTGTTCAAATTCTACGCGATAGTCAGCTTTGCGGTGCCGTTTTTGGTGCTCGCGCTGCCGATATTCGACGAGGTGTTCGCGGTCGTGCGCCGACTGCTCAAAGGGCAGAACCCGATGTCGCCGGACAGGGGACACGTTCACCATCGGCTGATAGACATGGGCTTCAACCAGAAGCAGGCGGTCGCGATAATGTACACGATGAGCGGTATTCTGGGACTTACGGCGGTGGTGCTGACCGCGTCCGGCGAGATACGCGCGATGTTCCTCGTGCTCGCGTTCCTGCTTGTGGGTTTCGTCGCGTGGAGCGTGGTGCGGCCGAGCAAGTCGTCGGAGGAGACGGCGGAGCTTCCGCCGAACGAGGAACAGCAAAACGAAACCGATGGTTCGGACAATACCGAGGACAAAGGGGGAGAAAGCGATGGAAAAGATTAAAGTCATGACCGTGTTCGGCACCCGACCGGAGGCGGTAAAGATGGCACCGCTGGTGCTTGAGCTGGAGAGCCGCGAGGACATCGAAAGCATCGTCTGCGTCACGGCACAGCACCGCGAGATGCTCGACCAGATACTCGAGCTGTTCGGCATCAAGCCGCGCTACGACCTGAACATAATGAAGAAGAACCAGACGCTGAGCGACATCACCGGGCGGGTGCTCAGCGGTCTTGATGAGGTGCTGAACGAGGCAAAGCCGGACATTGTGCTCGTCCACGGCGACACGTCCACCACCTTTGCGGGCGCGCTCGCGTCGTTCTATCACCAGATACCCGTCGGCCATGTCGAGGCGGGACTTCGCACCTACGACATATATTCGCCGTTCCCGGAGGAGATGAACCGCCGCATGGTCGGGCAGATCTCGGCGCTCAACTTCTCACCGACAAAGCAGAACGCCGAAAATCTCGCAAAGGAGAATGTCCTCGGCGAGACGTTCATCACCGGAAACACGGTCATAGACGCGCTCAAGACCACCGTCCGTGACGACTATAAGTTCCGCGACGAGACGCTCGCGAAGCTTGATTTCGCGAACCGTCGGGTGATAATCGTTACCGCGCACCGCCGCGAAAACTACGGCGAGCCGTTTGAAAACATCCTCTCGGCGCTGAAGAAGATAGCCGAGATACACCCGGACGTCGACCTCGTCTATCCGGTGCACCTGTCCAGCTATGTGACCGATAACGCGAACCGCGTGCTCGGCGGCATCCCGAACGTCCACCTGATAAAGCCGCTCGACCTTGACGGGTTGCACAACCTCATGTCCCGATGCTATATGGTCATGACCGACTCGGGCGGGATACAGGAGGAGGCTCCCGCGCTCGGAAAGCCGGTGCTCGTCATGCGCAGGGAGACCGAGCGTCCGGAGGCTGTCGCCGCGGGCACGGTAAAGCTCTGCGGCGTGGAGTACGACGACATTCTGAACATGGCAAACGAGCTGCTGAACGACCCGAGCGCCTATGCGAAGATGGCGAACGCGGTAAATCCCTATGGCGACGGCGAGGCGAGCCGCCGCATAACCGACGCGATACTCTGGCATTTCGGCAGGGGCGAAAAGCCGGAGACCTTTGGTGAGTAACGATGAACAAGGGGCGGATAATGCTCTTTGCAATGCTCGCCGCGATAACGATAGTCATTGCGGTGTTTGCGAGCTTTGTCGTAAGCTCGCGCGCCGACCTGAACGCGCCGCCTATCGAGCTTCCGGCGGAGGTTTCGAGCGGGTTTGAGCCGGGCGCTGTGGGCGACATATTCGACTCGGCGCCGCCGGCAAGCGAGATAACGCCGAAGAACCTGTCCGACCTGGTGTTCTCGCTCGGACGGCCGGAGGACTACTACGAGACGCTGACCGTCGAGCTGTTCTGGGACGGCGGTTCGTCGAAGATGCAGCGCGAGGTGTGGTCAAGCGGCGGATTGCAGCTGATAAAGAGCTACACCGACGCGGGCGAGCGTGACTACAACTACATCGTCGCAGGCGAAAGGACCTACATCTGGCGGGAGGGCGACGCGCAGTATTACATCGGCTCGACAGGCGAATTCGGTGCGGACAACGCCGCGCAGATACCCACATACGAGGATCTGGCGGAGATAGAAAGCGCGGATGTCGTCAGCTGCGGCTACGAGGCGAGCGGCGACACGCCCTGCCTGTACGCCGAGACGACCGACGAGTTCGGGCAGTCGCACCGCTGGTGGGTCGAGCTGTCCAGCGGGCTTTTGTGGAAGTATGAGACCTGGGACGAGGGCGAGCTTGCCTATCGGATGCAGGCGATGTCGCTTTCGACCGACGCGGTGGACAGGGGACAGTTCATCCTGCCCGACGGCAACAGCGCGTTCGACCTGAGATAGTTGGAGCAAAACAACAAAAAGAGCAGTCCGCGCGGGACTGCTCTTTTTCATTGCCTTATAGCCGTATCACATTAACTCCGTCGCGTCCGCGCATAGCCGAGCCTTCGCGCGTGTGGCAGGTAAAGAGGAGCACCTGCCGCGTTTCGCTCTCGCGCAGCAACAGTTCAAGCGCTCGGGAGAGCCGTTCGTCGTCGAAGGTCACCAGCGCGTCGTCCAGCACAAGCGGAGTGCCCTTGTCCAGCGCGGTGTGCAGTACCGCAAGCCGCAGCGCGAGCCACAGCTGGTCGACCGTGCCGCAGCTGAGGTCACCCGCCGGATGCAGCGCGAGCGACTCGCTGCCGGCCTCCGGGCGAAACTCGCGGCTTATCACCACACGGTCGTAGCGACCGTCGGTCAGCTCGGAGAATATCTTTGCCGTGTCGGCGTTCAGCGCGGGGGAGAACCGCTCGCGCATCACCTCGTTGGCGCGTTCGAGCGCCCTCAACGCAAGCTCAATGGCGGCATATCGACGCTCCAACCGCTCGCGCTCGTTGTCAAGCCGTTCGCACTCCGCAAGCAGGACGGTGGCGTCCCGCCCGCCGAGCGTACCCTCCGCGACCGCGCACTCGCGCTCAAGCGACGTTATCCGGGCCTCCACACGGCGAAGCTCATTCTCGGCATCTTCGCGGGGGATGGTAACCGACGCGGCGACGGCGGTCGGCGACTCGGTGACTCCGGCGTGTTCGAGCGCCTCCGCAGTCGATTTTGCGGCGTTTATCGCCGTATCCGCCGCGGAAATTCGCTCGTAGAGCCGGCGAGTGTGCTCGAACAGCTGACGCAGCTCGGTCGGGTCGGTCGTGCCGAATATCTCCGCCATACGGTCGAAAGCGGGTGTTTTCGGCGGCTCGACCGGCTTTGCAAGCTCGGCTTCGAGCGCAGCCCTGCGCGCGATGAGCGGCGCCAGCGTGTCGGCGAGCCGCTCAAGATCCGACTCGCTCGCCGCGCCGTACCTTGCGAGCACCTCCGAACGATAGCGAGCCGCGCGCCTGCGTCCACTCGACATCGCGATGAATGACGCTATCGACGCGGCAGCGCCCAGTCCCGTCGCGACAAAGACAAGGATGGACGGATGGATGAACCCGAAAACGAGCGCCATAACGGCAAGTAGCGCCGCGATAACGCCGAAAAGAATCGGTATGGTGAACTTTTGCGAGGCATATCCGCTTGCGACATCCGCGTCTCGGCGAAGCACGCGTTCGGCCTCGGACGCGTCCGGCGCGCCGGTTCTCGCGACTATCGGCGCTATCTGCGCGTCGGCGAGCGCTATCTCGCGCTCAAGCGTGCCGCGCTGTATCGACGACAGGTCAGCCCGCCGTTCCTCCTCCCACTCGCGCTCGAGTGTGAGCAGCTCGCTTAGCGGGGGAACGCCGTCCGGCAGTTCGGCGACGAGCGCCGCGCGTTCGTCGTTTGCCGCCGACAGCCGAGCTCGCGCCGTGGACAACTGCTGCGACGCGCGGGCACGCTCAAGCGCGTCGTGCGCGGCTATTTCGTGCTCCAGCTCGACTTTTTTTGTTTTCAGCTCGGCGAGGTCGTGGTTTGCGGCGGAGATCTGCGTCTCTATCTCGGTACATTCCTCAGCTTCTCTGCGCAGCGCCGCCATTCTCTCCTCGAGCGCGGGCAGCTCGCCGCGACGGTTGTACCGCAGCTTGCGCTGCCATTCGCGCAGCTTTGAATCCGCCTCCGCGCTCGACTGCGAGTCGTCGCCGCTGGACACGGTGGCAAGTATCCGTTTTTCAAGCTCGTCCGAGCCGGATGGCAGCGGCGGAGCGGACACAAACGCGCTGCGCTCGAACACCTCGCGGCTCGCACCGATCATCTGCTCGCCGAAGTCGACGGCGCTGAATCCCGCGTCGATGCCGGCGGCGGTGTACGCGCGGAAATCGCGTGTCGGATTCGCGGCGGTGCCTCCGCGCTCGACGACTATCGTCTCGCCGTCGACCTCAAGCTCCATACGTCCGCTTATCGCCTCGCCGCTCCACGGACGAAAGCGATTCTTTTCCGCGCGCTTCTCCTTGGTGTCCCGCTCGCGGCTGTCAATGCCGTACAGCATCGCGCGCAGGAACGCGCACCAGGTGGATTTGCCGCTCTCGTTTGCGCCCTCGATGATGTTCAGACCGGGCTTCAGCTCGAGCGTCTTATTCTTCAGCGACCCGAAAGTCGCGGTCAGCTTCTTTATTATCACAGCGGCGCCTCCTCTCGATCGAGCGCCGCAAGACCGAACCGCGCCGCGAGCTCGACAAGTTCGTCGTCCGCGCCGCGCTCTCGGTCGGCTTGGAGCGCGCTCAAAAACGCGCCGGCGAGCGTGTCCTCGTCCGCGCGCTGCCATATCCGACGCGGCAGACGCGTACGGTCGATGACCTTCACATAGAACGCCCTCGGCGCAAGCTCACGCTCCAGCGCTTCGACATCCAGCGACTCCCGCTCGCCGGTGACGATGAGCCGCACCAGGTCGCGCTCGTACCCGTCCGGAATGCTCGGCGCGTCGCTCTCGATGGTGACAAATCGGCGTGCGCCCATCGGCACCAACCGCACATTGGACGGCTTTCCGAGTTCGACGATGTACGCGCCGCGGTTCGGCTGCGCGCGGAAGCTCTTGTCCGCGGGAGTGCCGCAGTAGGCGTACACCGTGCCGCCGGCGGTCTGCGGCTCGCTTCGGTTGTGTATGTGCCCGAGCGCGAGGTAGTCAAGTCCGCTTGCGGCAATGCTTTCGGGGGATATCGGGTTATACTGCGCGGAGGAGATCGCGGTCTCGCCGTGCAACACCATCACCGACGGCTTGTCGGTGTCGGCGCGAAAGCCGTCGAGCAGAGGGCGGAAGGTCGTGCTGTTCTGAAATCCCGCTCCGTACACGACAAAATCGCCGAGATCGACAGCTTCGATGCGCTCCGAGCGGAACACATGGATATTTTCGGGAAGCGAAAGGAGTATGTAGGGCGAGCGCGGGACGAGATAGTCGTGGTTGCCAGGTGCGATGAAAACCGGCGCATCGACACGTCCGAGCAGCTCAAACGCGCGCTCGGCAACGCTTCGGGAGGGCGTAGGCGAGTCGAACAGGTCGCCCGCTATCAGCATCGCGTCCACCCGCTCGTCGTTCGCGGTCTCGACAAGCCGCGAAAGCGTCTCGAACAGTCCCTCGCGAACGCTTGCGGCGACGGCTTCGGGCAGTCCGTCCCTGAGCGGCGAGTCGAGATGCAGGTCGGCTGTGTGAAGAAGTTTCGGCATAGTTCCTCCAAACAAGTTTTTCTGAACATATTATACTACCGCGGGAGGGGCAAAGCAAGCGGATAAAAAACAGGACGAATTTGGGCTGAATTTTGTCGCCTTTGCCGTTTGATAAATGGAGAAAACCGCGTTATAATTACCAAGGTATGCAATAACGAGGGGAGAAGTCTGTTTGATACACGAAAATCTGCGAAACGTAGCGATAATCGCCCACGTCGACCACGGCAAGACCACGCTTGTCGACGCGATGCTCCGCCAGGGCGGCGTCTACCGCGAAAACCAGGTGGTCGCCGAGCGAGTGATGGACTCGAACGACCTTGAGCGCGAGCGCGGCATTACGATACTGTCAAAGAACACCGCCGTACACTATGGCGGCGTTAAGATAAACATTGTGGACACGCCGGGCCACGCCGATTTCGGAGGCGAGGTCGAGCGCGTGCTCAAGATGGTCAACGGCGTGCTCGTGCTCGTCGACGCGGCAGAGGGACCGATGCCGCAGACGCGATTCGTGCTTTCGCGCGCGCTTGAGCTTGGGCTGCCGCTCATTATCGTCATAAACAAGATAGACCGACCAGACGCTCGCCTGGACGAAGTCGCAAGCGAAGTGCTCGAGCTGCTCATCGACCTCAACGCCGACGAGAGCTATCTCGACAGTCCGGTCATCTACTGCACGGCGCGCGCGGGCAAAGCAAGTCTTGCCGCGCAGGTGACCGATGAGGACACGCTGAAGCCGCTGTTCGACGCGATACTCGAACACATACCCGCGCCGGAGGGTGAGACCGACGCACCGCTTCAGATGCTGGTCAGCGCCATCGACTACAACGAGTATGTCGGGCGCATCGGCGTCGGACGCGTGGAGCGCGGTTCGCTGAAAACCGGCGCGGACATTATAGTCTGCTCGCATCACGACCCCGACCGCATGGTAAAGGCGAAGGCGGTGAGCCTCTACGAGTTTGACGGACTGCGCCGCGTGCCGGTGGACATCGCCGAGGCGGGGGACATCGTCGCGTTCAGTGGAGTTGAGGGCATAACGATAGGCGACACCGTCTGCGCGCCGGACGCGGTCGAGCCGATATCCTTTGTCAAGATAAGCGAACCGACGGTCGAGATGACCTTCTCGGTAAACGACAGCCCGTTTGCGGGTCGCGAGGGCAAGTACGTCACCAGCCGCAATCTGCGCGATCGCCTTGAGCGCGAGCTGATGAAGGACGTGTCGCTGCGCGTCAGCGAGATGGGCACCGACGCTTTCAACGTGTCCGGCCGCGGAGAGATGCACCTGTCGATACTCATTGAGAATATGCGCCGCGAAGGCTACGAGTTTCAGGTGTCCACGCCGCGCGTGCTCTATCGCGAGGAGGACGGCGTGCAGCTTGAGCCGATAGAGGAGCTGGTCGCCGACGTGCCGGAGGAGTCGGTCGGCGCAGTGATGGAGAAGCTGGGTTCGCGCAAGGGAGAGCTTCAGAAGATGACGCCGATGGGCAACCGCATGAGGCTCGAATTCCACGTCCCGTCCCGAGGGCTGTTCGGCTACCGCAACGAGTTTCTGACCGACACCAAGGGCGAGGGAATCCTAACCACCGTGTTCTTCGGATACGAGCCGTTCAAGGGAAACATCGAGCGCCGCGCGAGCGGTTCGCTGGTGGCATACGAGACCGGCGAAGCGGTGACCTACGGGCTGTTCCAGGCGCAGGAGCGCGGTCAGCTGTTCATTCCCGCCGGAACGCCGGTGTACGCGGGAATGGTTGTGGGCGTCAGCCCGAAGGTGGGGGACATCGTGGTCAATGTCTGCAAGCGCAAGCAGCTGACCAACACCCGCGCGGCCGGATCGGACGACGCGCTCCGCCTCACCACACCGCGCACCATGAGCCTTGAGCAGTCGATCGAGTTTTTGGCGGACGACGAGCTGCTTGAGGTCACGCCGGAGAACATCCGCATACGCAAACGCCAGCTGGATCACGCGCAGCGCATGAGGGATATCCAGAAGAAAAAGACGCAGTAAGCGTTGAAAACCCGCAAATAGGCGGAAAACCACGTCAAAATAGGGCGATAGCCGCAAATTCTGGTCAAGCGCGACAAATTAGACGCGAGTTGAAAAACGTGCTTTGTGCATGGTGAATAATTCTATCTTTGGAACTATGTGGATGGAATTGACGGGACAAGTGGTAGTTTTGGAGAAATCCGCAAACAATTAAAACTTTTTTAACAAATAATTTCTATCTTTCTTAATAATTGGACTGTACACTATAATCAAGCAGGCAGTATAGCGTTTTCATAGTTTCCCTCCTTTTTATTTTTTCCTGGGCGTCCCGATGGGGCGCCACTTTTTTTGTCCAAAAATCGGCAAGTAAATTTTTTTGCAGAGATACCTTGACAGGCGAGGTATCGCGTGTTATTATATAGCCACGATCGGGCGAGGCCTCGGATCGGCCGCCGAGCTGTCCCGATCCGCAAGTTTGGAGGTGAGGATTTGTCGATAGCTTCTGATTTGATACGCGGCAGCACCGATACGATAATCCTTGCGCACCTGCTCGACGGCGACAGCTACGCCTACGAGATAAACAAGAGCATCCGCCAGAAGTCGGGCGGACAGTTTGAGTTTAAGGAAGCGACGCTGTACACCGCTTTTAGGCGTCTTGAGCAGAGCGGGTGCATATCGTCCTATTGGGGCGACGAGGAGACGGGTGCGCGCCGGCGCTACTACACGATCACCACTATTGGGCGAAATATGTTCTATCAGAACCAAAAGGAGTGGGAGCACGCCAAGGAGCTGATAGACAGTCTGGTGGGAATAGGAGAGGATTCAGATGGAAAATAGGATTAGCGAGTATTTGGATACCCTTTTCGACTGCGGTCCGCAGACAGGGAAGGCATACGAGCTTCGCGACGAGATGAAGCAGAATCTCATCGAGAAGTATCGCGACCTCGTGGCGGACGGAATGTCGGAGGAGGATGCGTACGAGACTGTGATAAACAGTCTCGGCGACGTGAGCGAGCTGTTCAACGAGCTTGAGAACGAGAAAGAGCCGGAGTGGCAGCAGTGGCAGCCGCAGATGCAAACGCCGACGACCTCAAAGAACCGCAGCCGCTCGGCAATACTTACTGCGATAGCGGTGGCGCTTTTCATTCTCTCGCCGGTGGCGGTGATAATGTCCGATGAGTTTGGCGCGCCGGACGCGATGGGTGTGGGCTTCTTCTTTGCTATGATAGCGACCGGCGTGGGACTGCTCATCTACAACCGCATGACCCGCCCGGTGGTGTACACCAGACGTTCGGCAACGGTGGTCGAGGACTTCCGCGAGTACCGCCAGGCAAGGCAGGAGAGCGGCCCGGTCAGCAGGAAGAACTACATGGCGGGCGCGATAAACGCCGCGCTGTGGTGCATCATGGTCGCGGTGTACTTCATCGTGAGCTTCCTTACGATGAAGTGGTACATCACATGGGTGCTGTTCCTTATCGCGGGCGCGGCGACTTCGCTTATCAATCTCATTTTCTGCGGCAACGACCGAAAGAAGATCGTCGGCGCGGTACAGGGCGCGTTCTGGTGCCTGGTGGTCTCGGCGTACTTCATGATAAGTTTCCGCACGTTTGCGTGGCACATCACATGGATAATCTTCCTCATCGGCGGTGCGGTATCGTCCATCATCGACCTGATAACGAGCGGCGGCGAGCGCAGGAAGGTGTTCGGCGCGCTGCAGGGCATGATGTGGTGCGGCCTGGTTGCGCTGTACTTCTTTATCAGCTTTAGAACGATGGCGTGGCATCTCACATGGGTGCTGTTCCTGATAGGCGCTGCGGCGTCAGTCATACTCGCCGCTGTGGGAAAGGAGAGGTAGACATGAGCAAAGGACGCATATTCGCGATAATAATCGTGACGCTGGTGCTTGTGCAGATGGTCGGACTGTTTGTGGTAGGCATGACGCGCGGTGCGGCGTGGGTGCTCGACGTGGACATCTCCGATAAGAACGTGGACGTGAATCTGGGCAGCAGCGGGATAGACGTGAACGTGGACGACGGCAAGGTGAACGTGCACGTCGGCATGAACGAGGAAGACCGCGCGGCATTTGCGAGCTTTTTGGAGAATCTCGCGGAATTTGGCGAGGATGGAGGTTTTTCTTCGATGTTTAACTTTGGCTTTGGATCGGGACACTTCTGGGGCAGTGAATTCAAGGATGGCATCGTCGTCACCGGCGGCAGTGCGCGCATCCCGACCGATAAGCTGCGCGGCCTGAAGGCAAGCTGGATCGCGGGCGGCATGGAAATAAAGACGCACGACTCGCAGGACATCCTGCTTGAGCAGACCTGCAAGTCGGGCAGCATCCCCGAGGACAGGCGGCTCGTCTACCGCGTCGAGGACGGAAAGCTGACCCTCCGCGAGGGCGAGGGCAGAAGAGTCAGCTCCAGGACCTCGACCAACCTGACGATATATCTGCCCGAGACATTCTCGTTTGTTGACGATATTGAACTCAGCGGAATTTCTACCGACATAACCGCAGAGAGTTGGACATTGAACTGCCATGAAGACATTGAAGTCTCGGTCGTGAGCGGCAACGTGAATTTGGATGGTGCGGACGCCGAGGGCAGCATAAAGCTGAATTCGACAAGCGGCGACATAGTGCTGAGCAACTGCCGCGCGCTGGAGGACGTGAAGACGAACACGACTTCCGGCAAGGTGAAGCTGAGCGAAGTCAGGGCGAACAAGATAGAGACGGACACCACCAGCGGCGATGTGCGCTGCGACCATATTGCGTCGAAAAAGTTTGAGTCGGACGCGATAAGCGGCAACGTGACGGTGAAAGATTCGGAGATAACCGAAGCGGACTGCTCGGCGGTCAGCGGAGATATAAATATCGAGAGCGCCGCAGCGGTGCGCGAGCTGGACTGCGACACCACCTCCGGCAATATCAGAGTCACGCTTCCCGCGGAGCAGGGCGGCTTTAACGTAAAGTACGGCACGGTCAGCGGCACATTCAGGTGCGACTTTGAGACGGTGACGCTTGGCAAGCACGAGGTGAAGCACGGCGACGGCACGGCGAAGTTCAACTTTAACACGGTAAGCGGCGATATGTGGATACTCAAGGACTGAAACGGTTCATGATCCTCCTTTTTTGGGTGCAAGAAAGCCGACAGACACTTGTCTGTCGGCTTTTGTTTTAACTGTTACGGCTGTGCCGAGGTCTCATCGTCATCCGGCTCGGTCGGGAACTCGGGCGAGGGAGACGGGCTTTCGGACGGATAGTCCTCAATCGGCGGGAAGCTCGGCTCGGGCGACGTGTCCGGCGACGGACTGACGGGCGGATCGTCCGGGTCGGTCGGGAACTCGGTCACGTCCGGATCGTCGTTCGGAGCTCCCTCTCCGCCGTGAAGCGCGCAGAACTCGTTTTTAAGCGGAGTGCCGTCCTTGTTCGGCGCGGAGACCACGCGGTAGAGCCCGTCCTCGTCCGGCTGAGTGTAGTCCACGTCGGGCAGTCGAACGGTGTACTGCTCATCCGCAAGCACCACCCATGACACGTCAAAGCGGCGGTCGAGATCCATCATGGCGATCTGGGTAACCGTATCGGCGGGACAGTGCTCGGTAGCGAGCTGTCCGCTCTCGCCGCATATGTCGACGAAGCGGTGGACGCTGCACACCTCGTGCGGAACGTCGGTGGAGTAGAAGGTTCCGGTCAGAACGCGGCTTCCGCGGGAATCGGCACGACAGGCGTCGGAGGCGAGCATACCCGAATCGCGGCAGTAGCCGATCTTTACGATGTCCCCGGTCTGGGGGGTGAAGAAGTCCTTGGTCTCCAAATC
Organism: uncultured Oscillospiraceae bacterium; assembly: GCA_964493515.1. GTDB lineage: Bacteria > Bacillota > Clostridia > Oscillospirales > JAAYOS01 > CANRIN01. The sequence continues at coordinate 14,965 of CAZBNJ010000033.1, forward strand.
TTCGTGGAGCTTCTCCATGACCGCGTGCCAGAGGGGAACGGCGGGACTGGTGCCGCTGACCGTGTTTATCGCGTGATTGTAGTCAAAGCCGTACCACACAGCACAGGAGTAGTAGGGGGTGTAGCCGACGAACCAGCGGTCGTAGTCGTCGTCGGTCGTGCCGGTCTTGCCCGCTGCGGGCATATTCGGCAGTCGGGCATATATGCCGGTGCCGTTGGTCACGACGTTTTGGAGCATGTTGTTCATATAGAACGCGGTGCTCTCGGCTATGACCGCCGTGCCCTCGTCGCCGTGCTCGAGTATCACTTTGCCGTTTGCGTCCTCGACCTTGGTGTAGGTGTACGGCGCGTTGTACACACCGGCGTTGGGGAACACGGCATATGCCGCCGCCATCTCCTCAACGGTCACGCCGTCGGTCAGGCCGCCAAGCGCCATGGATGCTATCTGGGCGTCCGAGAAGTACGCGTCGCCTCGATATTCGCCCTCGACCAGCGTCGAAAGCCCCATCTTGTACTTCGCAAACTCAAAGCAGCGCTCGGGCCCCATCGTGCGAACGAGCTGGACGGGGATGGTGTTGGTCGAGCGCTGGACCGCCTCCATGATGGTCATCTGTCCGCGATAGGTGCGGTCGTAGTTCTTCGGATAGGGGTTCTTTGCGCCGTCGAGCATGGCGGGCATATCGGTCATGACCGTGCTCGGGGTGAGCAGACCTGCCTCGAGCGCGGGAGCGTAGATCGCTATCGGCTTTATCGACGAGCCGGGCTGCTTTGTCATCTGCGTGGCGCGGTTTCGCACGCGGTCGCCGGTCTTTTCACCCAGACCGCCGTACATACCGAGCACCTTGCCGCTGGAGTTGTCCAGCACGACTATCGCCGACTGAGGCGGCTGTTCGAGCGAATCCGCGTCGGACAGAGCCGGCCAGTATTCGGGGTTGGTGTACACCTCGTCGATGACCGCCTGCACGTCGGTGTCCATCGTGACGTATATCTTGTAGCCACCGGTGTAGAGATAGTTCTGCGCGATACGACGGCTGACTCCGCGCTGCTCCATCAGATCCTCAATCACATCCTCGATGACCTGGTCGACGAAGTAGCTCTGCACCTTTTTGGTGGTGTTTGTGCTGCTCGACGACTGGATATCACGCTTGAAGACGAGCTTTTCCGCCTTTGCCGTCTGATACTCATCATCGTTGATGTAGCCGTAGTTCTTCATCGCATAGAGTATCGTCTCCTGACGTGCCTTGTTGTTGTCGCGATTCTGATAGGGGTCGTAGTAGGTGGGAAGGTTGGTTATTCCCACGATGCTCGCGGCCTCGGCAAGGGACAGCTCGCTTGCGTGCTTGCCGAAGTAGGTCTGCGCGGCGGATTCGATGCCGTAGCAGCCCTGGCCGAAGTAGACGAGATTGAGATACACCTCGAGCGTGGTCTCCTTGCCGTACTTCTCGTCAAATTGCAGCGCGCTGAATATCTCGGTGAGCTTTCGACGCACCGTCACCTCGTCCTTGCCGGTCGTGTTCTTTATGACCTGCTGGGTTATCGTCGAGCCGCCGAACGTCGAGCCGTCGCCGAGGAAGATGTTGTACGCCGCGCCGATGGTGCGATACCAGTCCACGCCGTGGTGGTCCCAGAATCGGTGATCCTCGATGGCTACCAGCGCGTTGTAGACATACTCGGGCAGCTCCTCATAGGCGACCCAGGTGCGGTTTTCTATGAACAGCGTGTCCAGGACTTCGTACTGGCCGGAGTCCTTGTCGAAGTAGTAGATGTAGGATGTCTCGTTCAGCGTAAGCTCCTCGACGTTCACATCGAGTGCGGTGTCTGCGAGGTAGTTCTGGCAGTAGACCGCAAAGATGCACGCAAACATCACGCCGGTGACGAGTATGACCATAAGCAGCGTGCCTATCGTCGCGCCGAACCACTTGAGTATGCTTATGCCGATGTTACGCTCGCCGTGCGTGCTGTCGCGTCGCTTTTTCGGAGTGTTTTGTGCCAAGTGCGGTGCTCCTTTCCAAACTCAGACGCGCTCCTTGCCGTAGAAGAAGAGCGCAATCGTACCCGGACCGGAGTGCGATCCGATGGTGGGTCCGATATAGTTTTTAACGATAAGGTCGACCTTAAACCGCTCGGTAACCTTCTTTATAACGTAGTCGGCGTCCTCCTCGCAGTCGCCGTGGCTTATCGTGATGCAGTCGAAGTGGTCGGAGGTTGCAAGCTCGCTCATCCAGTCGACGATGCCGTCCAGAGCGCCCTTGCGGCCGCGCTTTTTCGAGCAGTTGCGGAGCCGTCCCTCCGGGTCGACGTCGAGCAGCGGCTTTATGCCCATCAGCGTGCCGAGCACAGCCGTACCCTTGCCGATGCGTCCTCCGCGCTGGAGGAACATCAGGTCGTCGACGGTAAAGAGATGCTGTATGTTCTTCTTGTTGTTTTCCAGCCACTCGGCGGTCTCCTCGATGGTCTTTCCCTCGCCGCGCTGCTTCTGCGCGTAGAAGGCGACAAGTCCGCCGCCGAGCGACGCGTTAAGCCCGTCCACCACGATGAGCTTGCGGTCGGGATACTGCCCGCGCAGTTCTTCAGCCGCGATGCAGGCGGAGTTGTACGAGCTGGATATGCCGCTTGAAAGCGTTATGGCAAGCAGGTCGCGGCCTTCGTCGAGATACTTGCGGAACCACTCGCCGTAGACCTCGGTGTTTATCATGGAGGTGGTGAACACCTTGCCCTGGCGCATCTGCTCGTAGAATTCCTTGTAGGGAAGGGACACGCCTGCGTCGTCGACATAGTCGCGTCCGTCCATCGAGCAGGTCATGGGGATGAAGTCCACGTCGAATTTTTCGTAGAAATCGCGGGGGAGATCGGTGCCCGCGTCGACCAGTATTGCGAAGTTGTTCATAGTCTTGACATCCTTTCTATCATAATCCAGCTTATATTATACACTATCCGAACGCGGAAAACAATGCTTTTTCCGGAAGGACTCTTTTTAGGATAGATATTGTTGACCAAATTCCGACGATTTCCCTAAAACGCATTGAAACAGATGAATCTACATGGTAAAATTTAAGCGACAAATTTGAATCAACAAAAGAAGGAATATACCATGACCATATATAAATCAGCGGCGGGAAAAGAAGAGATATTGAAGTTATAACAAACTGCACTGCCTATTTGCTGGAGAACCGAGGTCATATCAATGCTCTTACACACGAAGAAAAGCAATTGATTGTAGATTTTTTGAAGCAGGAATAATATAGATTTCAATAGAGAGTGTGTTTGCTGACCGACAGCAAGCAGCAAAAAGGGGAGAGGGCGTTTGCCCTCTCCCCAAAACTTTCGATTGATGTAAGAAA
>CAZBNJ010000034.1:0-18200 GCA_964493515.1 uncultured Oscillospiraceae bacterium
GACGGCGATTGAGCCGTTGCTGGAGCGGGCGAGGAGCTGTGACGCACTGGTGTTGGGACCCGGGCTTGGCAGAGGCGAGGAGAGCGACCTCGTGGCGTTAGAGCTGATAAGGCGCGCCGAATGTCCCCTGATACTCGACGCCGACGGCATAAACGCCGCGTCCGAGAATATAGATATACTGCGTGAGCGAAGCGCGGCGACGATAGTAACGCCGCACGAGGTGGAGTTCGGAAGGCTTGGCGGATGTCTTGACGGAGGTCGTGAAGCGGGCGCGAGTGCGCTTGCGAAGCGGCTGGGCGCGGTGGTCGTGCTCAAGGGCAGCGCCACGGTCGTTGCGGACCCGAGCGGACGCGTATCGGTGAACACGACCGGAAATCCCGGTATGGCGACCGGCGGTTCGGGGGATGTGCTCGCGGGAGTTATCGCAAGCCTTGCGGCGCAAGGAATGGATGCGTTCGACGCGGCGGCGGTCGGAGTGTGGCTTCACGGCCGCGCGGGTGACCTCGCGGCGGCAGAGCTTGGCGAGTATGGGATGCTCCCGAGCGACCTCGCGGCAAGGTTGCCATACGCCATCAAACCCTTCGGCTCGCGCGATTAGCGGAGGCTCGTCCTCCGAGGGGAGGGCGAACTTTGAAACGGGGTTTTGCGTTATTTTTGGCTGTTTTGCTGCTTTTCACGACATCCTGCGAGCAGAGTGGTGAGGACTCGGGCGACAAACTTGCCGAAAAGCTCGCGTCGATAGAGAGCTTCACGGCGGAGGTCGCGATAACTGCGGAATTTGCGGACAGGACGGTGGGATTCAGGCTTGATTGCTCGGTTTCAAACGATGTTTGTTCGGTGAAAGTTATCGAACCGAGCGAGATCGCGGGCATTGAGGTGGCTATCGAACCGGGAGGTGTGAGCGTCAGCTACGACGGCGCGAGCTTCGAGGCGGGCAGCGCGGATGACCTCGGCGTGCAGCCTGTGACGGCGGTAGCGGAGCTGTACCGACTGTTCGGAGGCGCAGTGATAAGCGAACAGGGAAGTGAGAAGCTGGGCGAGCGCGAGTGCCGAACGGCGGTCTACGCGTCGGGTACGAGCGAGACGCGGGTGTGGTTCGACGCGGATGAGCTTGCGCCGGTGAGAGCGGAGTTTTTCAGCGACGGCGTGCGGACGCTGAGCTGTGAATTTGTTTCATTTGTGATTGGAGGAAGCTGAAATTGCGTGCATGGGCAGAAGTTTCACTTGGAAATATCAAGGAAAACTGTGAGCTGATACGCTCCAAGGTCGGCGGCGCGATGATATGTGCCGTCGTCAAGGCGGACGCATACGGTCATGGCGCGACGGCGGTCGCAAAGGCTCTCGAGCCGATGGTCGACTACTTCGCGGTCGCCACGGTGGACGAGTGTGCGTCGCTGCGGGAGAGCGGTATCACAAGACCGATGCTGACGCTCGGCATAAGCGAGAGCGACCGCGCGGTCGAGATAGCCGACCTGTCGCTCGACCAGACGGTCGGTTCGCTCGAGTACGCGCGTGAGCTTTCGGACGCGCTTGCGGGCAGCGGCAGGACGATAGCGGTACACTTCGCGGTGGACACCGGCATGAGCCGCCTCGGGTTCGAGACCGACGCGGATATGCTCGAGCGCTCTGCGGATGCGATATGCACGGCGGCGAGGCTTCCTAACATCGAGCCGAGGGGGATATTCACCCACTTTGCGACAAGCGAGATACCCGGCGAGGAGTTTCAGGCGGAGCAGCTCGCGAGATTTGAGAAACTGCTGGATATGCTGCGAGACAGGGGTTTGAGCTTCCCGATAGTCCACGCGTCTAACAGCGGAGCGATACTCAACATCGCGCCCGCGCGGTTCAACATGGTGCGCCCCGGCATACTGCTCTACGGCGTGTCACCCGACCGAGATGTCGCGCCGGAGGCGGGGTTGAAGCCTGCGATGAGCCTCAAGGCGCGGCTCGTCCAGACACATGAGTATTCGGGCGCGATGTCCGCAAGCTACGGACGGCGATTCAGGTCGGACGGCCCGATACGCACCGGCACGGTGTCGATAGGCTATGCCGACGGGCTTCACCGCGCACTGTCCGCCAAGCTGGAAGTGCTCGCTTGCGGCAAGAGAGTTCCGCAGATAGGCAATATCTGCATGGATATGATGATCATCGACCTCACAAACTGTCCGGAGGCAAAGGCGGGGGACACGGTCACGATATTCGGCGCGGACGGAGACGAGCGAATAGACATAGAGGAGGTCGCGGGGAAGGCGGGCAGCATACCGTACGAGATAATGTGCGCGCCGAACGCGCGAGTGACAAGGGTATATATCGACTGACAAAAAAGGAGCCTTGAGGCTCCTTTTTATTGCGGCGCGGGGTAGCGGTTTTGTACGAGCGGCGGCAGCTCCTGGTATCGGACCTCCTCCCACTTGGTCACGCCTCGAAGCGGAATGACGGTGAGCTTTAGGAACGCCCCGTTTTTAAGCTCGCGCGAGGTACCGAAGCTGACGTTGCGCAGACCGCCCTTTTCGCTGTAAGCGGGAAGCTGATACCTATACTCGAGTCCGCCGGTTGGGTCTATCACGCCGCCGCGCGACGTGACCCGCTCAATCTTTGCGTTGTCTATCTGCGTGTAGAAGGTGTCGCTGTCGCCGAAAAACAGCCATGACGCGATACATATCGCAATCAGGAGAAAGCCAACACCCACGCCGACTCCGATAACTACTTTCTTCATAAAAACCTCCTTGACCGTTTGGATGTGGCAAGTATATCGCGCACAAAATGAACAGTCAAGGAGTATAAACCCGAATTTATGAAAGATTTAGAGTTGATTTAGAAACATAAATCGCGGTTAAGCGTATCCGTACTTTTTGCGGTTCTTTATCAGGAAGAAGGCGGTCACGGCAAGCGACAGCACCTCGCAGACAATCATCGACCACCATACTCCTTCAGGACCGACGATGAGCGGCAGCAGCATGACCGCGGCTATCTGGAACACAAAGGTGCGCGCAAACGAGATTATCGCGGACACAAGACCGTTGTTCAGCGCGGTGAAGAAGCCCGAGCCGTAGTTGTTTATGCCCATCAGCAGGAAGCTAAGCGAGAAGATGCGCAGGGCGAGGATGGTAAGCTCGCACAGATCGCGGTCGTATCCCACGAACATCCGCGCGAGAGGCCCTGCCGCAGCAACGGACAGAACGGTCATCGCCGCGCCGAGGGTGGGTATGATCTTCATGCTCTTGCCGAACAGGCTCTTCAGCTCGACCTTGTTGTCAGCGCCGAACTGGTAGCTCACTATCGGCGCACTGCCCATCGAGTAGCCGATGAAGATGGCGGCAAAGATAAAGCTGACGTACATGATGACGCCGTATGCCGACACGCCGTCCTCGCCGTAGTATTTGATCAGCTGGAGGTTGAAGAGCATTCCCACAAGCGACATGGCGATGTTTGACAGGAACTCGCTCGAGCCGTTGCCGCACGCCTTGAGCAGCGTCCGTATGCTGAAAGTCGGCTTGACGAGCCTCAAGAGGCTTGTGTTCTTTCGAGCGAAGTAGAATATCGGAATAAGTCCGCCGACCACCTGGCTCATGACGGTGGCGGATGCCGCACCGACGAGCTCGAGCTTGAAAACGCCTACCAGCAGCCAGTCGAGCACCATGTTGGTGCATCCTGCGGCGATGGTGTCGGCAAGGCCGAGCTTTGGCTTTTCGGCGGTAGAGAAGAATGTCTGGAACATGAACTGGAGCATGAAAAACGGTGTGCCGCAGAGTACTATGCTTCCGTAGAGCACGCAGTCCTCCAGCATCTCGGGTGTCGCGCCGAGCAGCTTGGCGACCGGGCGGATGGTGGCAAGCCCTATCGCGACGAATATGAGACCGCTTATCGTCGACACCCATACGAACATCGAGAAGGTGCGGTTTGCCTCGTCGCGCTGCTGCTGTCCAAGCATCCGTCCGACGACCGCCGCGCCGCCGGTGCCTACCATAAATCCGAGCGCGCCGAGTATTCCTATGTACGGATAGATGAGGTTTATCGCAGCAAATGATGTCTTTCCGGTGTAGTTGGACACGAAGAAGCCGTCCACCACGCCGTAGATGGAGGTGAATATCATCATCAGTATCGACGGCAGCGTAAAGCGCAGCAGCTTTCGATAGGTGAAGTGGTCGGAGAGTTTTATCCGGTTCATTGGTCGGTTTGCTCCTTTTCGTTTTCGGTAAGCGGGGGAAGGGCATCGAACCTGACGCTCAGCTGTTCGCGAAACATTTCAAGCTGTTCGATGAGAAGGTCGGTGTCGGGAAGGTCGGCAAGCGCCTGCTCCTCGGCGGTGTAGAGCGGATTGAGTATCGCGCGGGCGTATGCCTTGCCCGATTCGGTGAGCTTTACGCTCATCTCGCGCCGCGTTCCTGGGATGTGCTCAAGCGTCACATAGCCCGCAGCCTCGCACTCCTTGACGATGGTGTTCAGCGTGGTGGGACGGAACAGCCACTCGTCACATATCTGTTTCTGCGACTTTGCCTCGCCGTCGTCCAGAGAGTAGAGCAGCCACAGCATGTTCGCCTTGTATCCGAACTTGCGGGACAGCCTCTCGTACAGCGCGTCTATGCGGTTGAGCGCTATCGAAAGGCGACGCCGTTTTTCCTGCCATTCATTCATGCGCGTTGCCTCCTTTTGGTATCGTTAGAGAAGAGTATAATACGGATTTGGATTTTTGTCAACTACGGATTTGGATTTTTAACGATATATTCAAAACACCCTTGCGTTTTAGGTCGAATGTTGGTATAATCATAGCTGTGAAACTCTCGGGTGACACTTCGGACGCTCGCGGCGTATAATGGAGCGGTCTTACGCGCGGAGGCAGGAAAATGTTGGACTGCCTGTCGGTGTTTAAGGCGAGCCGATACGGGGCAGAATTATGTTGCGGCTGCTACATAGTTCACCCTACCACGCGGCGGCCGTAATCAAACCCGGAGAGTGGATGAACGTGGAAGTTAGCGTTAAAAGAGGCGAGATCTACTACGCCGACCTCAGTCCCGTGGTCGGCAGTGAGCAGGGCGGTATGCGCCCGGTGCTCATCGTTCAAAACGACGTAGGCAACAAATTCAGCCCGACGGTCATTGCCGCTGCGATAACCTCGCAGATAAACAAGGCTCGGCTGCCGACGCATATCGAGCTTGAGGCAGGCTCTTACGGTCTGTCCAAGGACTCGGTGGTGCTGCTCGAGCAGATACGCACCATCGACAAGCGAAGGCTTCGCGAGAAGATGGGACGCATCGACGGTGTGCTCATGCACCGCATCGACGACGCCATAGCAGTCAGCTTCGGCCTTGGCGGAGGGCGAGAGAAAGTCTAAAGGAGTGTTTTTATGGTTTCTAAGCGTTGGATAGCGGGCGTTTGCTCGGTTTTGATAGTTGTACTGCTGCTTGCCGGCGGCGCGGCGGTGGCGGCGGAACTCGGCGGCAAGGACGATCCACTCGTGTCGCTGAGCTACATAGAACAGCTCATCCCGCAGCTGAACGAGAACATCGAGAAGGTCATAAAAGATAAAGTAAGCGAGTTTGACGAGTCGCTCGACACAAAGATTGATGAAGTCAACCGCTCGATAGACGAGAAGATAAGCCGCTTTGAGGAACAGTACGCGGCAGGCTTCGCAAACGACGACTTTATCGCAAAGGTGGCGGCGGCGCTCGCGGACAAGGGTATAACCGGTTCGTCGGGCGGCTCGACCGGCGGCTCGGGCACGACCTCCGGCGAGGGATACCTCTTCACCCGCGTGGATGTCACGACCGGGCATACGCTCTACGGCGAGGTCGGCACCGAGATACTCTGGAGGATCGGCACCGGCGTGTGCGTAAGCCCCGGAACGCCCGGACTTATCGACATCACCACCGGCGGCGACCTCGCGTCGGGTGGACAGCTCCAGCAGAACCATGTCTATGTCGTCACGGTCGGAGACCGCGGATTTAAGGCGACCAGCGACTGCCGCGTCATGATAAAGGGACCGTACACGATACAGTAACGCGGTCTACATGAACAGACAGGACTGCATATCGCTGTTTGAGCGTATGCACCCGAATTTCTTCGAGGCTGACTACATTCGCGCCATGCCGAAGGAATACGTCTTTGACGAGATGGCGCTTTCGCTTGACGAGTTCGACGAGCGGGCATACGAAAAGGAGCTGGGTGAAGGCGTGTCGTTCGGATTCTACCACGGCGACATCGACGAGCTTAAAAACGCGGTCGCGAGCGTTGACGAGGACTGGATGCAGTATTTCGACGCTGATCGGCGGATATACTGCGGCTTCGTCGGCGGGAAGGTCGCGAGCTTCTGCATCGTCGACGACCTCGGCACGCACGACATGGGCGGACGCACCGTCAAGGTCGGAGGCCCCGGCTGCGTGGGCACGATACCCGAGTATCGCGACCGAGGCATCGGGCTTACGATGGTAAAGCGGGTGACGAAGCTGCTGAGAGACGAGGGCTGCGACTACGGCTACATACACTACACATATGTCGCGCCGTGGTACGCAAAGCTCGGTTACAGGACTTCGATACGCTGGAACAGCGGTGGTATCATTTCAGAGTAGAGATTTTGAACGGGCATCCGTGTGGTGCCCGTTTTTTGAGGTGAAGTATGAAAAAACACATCATTATCGCGGGAGTGCCGCGCGCGGGAAAGTCGACACTTTCCGACCGCGTGGCCCGTGAGCTTGGGTATCAGCACATAAGCATGGATTCGGTGATAGCGGGATTTGAGCGATGCTTTCCCGACCTCGGCGTGAACACATATCAGAACAAGTCGTCGGAGGAGACGATGCGGATAATCAGCGACAGGATGGCGCCGTTTATCCAGGCTATGGTCGAGAGCGGGGAGTACGACGAGCACGACTACGGTATGCTGATAGATATGTACCAACTGCTTCCGAGCGACTACGCAAAGCATATCGACACCGAGCGCGTCGGCGCAATATGGCTTGTTACCGGCGATGTGAGCTATGACGAGCGGCTCGCGATACAGTTGAAGTATGACACGCCGAAGGACTACACCTACGGTCGACCGGTGGATGAGCTTGCCGAGGGGTGCAGGTATATCGTCGATCAGTCGAAGATATACCACGCGGAGTGCGAGGCGTTGGGGCTGCCGTGTTTCGAGACGGCGCGCGAACGGGAAGCGGTGCTCTCACGCGCATTTGAGTGCATAAAGAGTATGTGAAAGGAGGCGGACCGAGGTCCGTCTCCTTTTATCAAAACCCGATTATCAGCGCGACCGCCAGGACTATCACCAGATCGGTCTGGTCGCCGCTTTCGAGTACCAACAGGGCGATTATCGCGAGCAGCAGCAGATCGCCGATGTCCATTGGCTTTCCGCCGCCGAGCTTCAGCCCGCCGAGCAGTCCGCGTATGCCGTCGAGCAGTCCGGCTCCCTGCGACTCCTGCGAGGACGGCGCAAACGCGGTCGTCGACTGCGGCTCGGGAGGTGGCGTCGGCTCGGGGAAGCGTATCCGCTCGGTATGTTGGTCGTCTATCGGCACGAATGGACCGTGCACCGTTGGGTCATACCGACTGTACATCGTTGTTGCCTCCGTTCAGCGCCGTGAGTGCGGCACGGATCGCACCGCTGACGCGAAGTATCTGCACCGCCTTGTCTATCCGCTCGGCGCGCTCACCGCGAAGATGCGGCTTCAGCGCACGGATGAGCGCGGTGCGTTCGTCGTCGCGGCCGAGTGCTCCGAATACGTTCATCGCCATCGAGATTATCTTTGGGTCGAGGCTGCCGAGCATCGACAAAATGTCCGGCGACCCGGTACCGCCTGCGGGCAATGCCTGCGGCGCTGGCGGCGTTGCGACAGGGGTCGGCTGCTCGGCGACAGGCTCCGCGCCGTCGGACGGTTTCGCAGAACCCATCAGTTCGCCCGCTATCTGCATCACCTGCGAGAGCTTTTCCGGCGAGGACAGTATGTCGTTAAGCTTCTGCGAAATGTCCACCTTCAGCCGCCTCCCTTATTTCAACAGATTCATAAGCGACATCGCGAGACGTGCGCCTTCCGGTGTGCTCATCAGCGTCTGTACCAGCTTTGCCGCGCCGTCGCGATCGCCGTTTGCCGCCGCCTGCGCCGCTATCTTCAGCGCATCGCCGCCCGCTCCGCCGAGCTGCTGCATGAGCGCCCTGCCGTCCGGACTTTCGACGAAGCCCTTCAGCTTATCCATACTGCCCGCGACCTTTGCGCCCTGCGGCGTAGAGAGGAGAGTGCGAAGCATACCCTCCATTTCGGTTTTGTCCATATGTGACACCTCCGCTTTTGTTTCTCGGTAGAGTATATGCCGGGACGGACGGATGGGTGACAGCTCGGGACTTGTAAAATATACGCGTTTGTGGTATCATTTTATCAGCCTTTTTCGGGAGGACGATAAAGAATGAGCTACAACGCGCTTGGTGCCGTATACGATCGCTTCACCACCGACGTGGATTATCCGTCGCTGGCGCGATACGCTGCGGCGCTGCTTGAACGCGCGGGCGTGGCGGACGGCATACTGCTCGACCTCGCGTGCGGTACGGGGACACTCAGCTTTGAGCTTGCTAAGCTCGGGTACGACGTCATCGGCGCGGACGGGTCGGAGGAGATGCTCATGCAGGCGCAGTCCAAGCTATACTCCGGCGTGCGTTCGGCAAATCCGCCGCAGTTCATACTCCAGGATATGCGCGAGCTTGATTTGTTCGGTACGATTCGCGCTTGCGTATCCACGCAGGATTCGCTCAACCATATCACCGACGAGTGCGAGTTTGCGGAGGTGCTGCGTAGGGTCAGTCTGTTCACCGAACCGGGCGGCGCGTTCGTGTTCGATATGAACACCAAGTCAAAGTTTCGGCGGATGGACAGCAGCGCGTTTGTAGACGAGGACAGCGACGCGCTCTGCCTGTGGCGAGTGGCGGGCAGGGACGACCTGTACGAGTATACGGTGGATGTGTTCGAGCGTGCAAAAAACGCGTGGCGGAGAAGCTCGGAGGTGTTCTTTGAGCGATACTACCCACCGGAGCGGGTGGTAGAGCTGCTGAAATCGGTCGGATTCACAGATGTCGAGCTGTTCGGTGAACGCAGCTTTGAGCGTCCTAAAGAGGACGAGGACAGAATATTTTTTCTTGCGAGGAAGTAGATAATATGGGAAAGACAGTCAGAATGATATCGAGCGACGGATTCATCGCCGCTGCGGCGATAGACGCGACCGACATCGTGCAGCGCGCTCACGAGATACACGGCACGTCGCACACGGCGTCGGCTGCGCTTGGACGAGTGCTTGCGGTCACGTCGCTTATAGGCGGAGGGCTGAAGGCGGACGGAGGCTCGGTCACGGTGCGGTTTGACGGTGACGGAGCCGGCGGCAGGATAATAGCTGTCGCGGCGAGCGACGGCGCGGTTCGCGGCTGGGTGGAGCGTCCGATGGTAGATCTCGAGCGCCGCGAGGACGGCAAGCTGGATGTCGGAAGCTTCATCGGTCACGAAGGCTCGCTTACGGTGATAAAGGACCTGGGTATGCGAGACCCGTACGTCGGCACCGTAGGGCTTGTCGGCGGCGAAGTGGCGGAGGACATCGCAAGCTACTTCGTCGAGAGCGAACAGATACCGACCGCGTGCGCCGCGGGAGTGCTTGTCGCGCCGGATGGCAGCATAATGTCCGCCGGAGCGTATCTGGTTCAGCTGCTGCCCGGAGCGAGCGAGGAAGTGTGCGACAAGCTGGAGCGGGCGATAATAGACGCGGGTGCGGTAACCAAGCTGTTTTCGGCGGGCAACGGCCCGGAGGCGATACTCCGACGGCTGCTCGACGGTTTTGACCCGACAGTGCTGGACGAGTATGAAACGCCCTATCGCTGCGATTGCAGTCTGGAGCGGGTCGAGCGCGCGCTGGTGTCCACCGGCAAGGCCGCGCTTCAGGAGATGATAGAGAAGGACAGGGGAGCGGAGGTCACCTGTCAGTTCTGCGACAGGATATACCGCTTTACCTCCGAGAATCTTGCGGATCTGCTTAGACGCGCAACACGCGACTGATATACCGCCAAAAGGAGGTCGACGCCTTGGGTGAGCATGAGAAGAAACCGGTACGCCACGGCAATGAGGACATACAGCACCGCCGCGCCGACGTGAGGAGCTGGCGGGTGTACGACGCCACCGTCGCAAGGATAAGCCGCTTTCATCAGTGGATACTGCGACATCGCGTGCTCAGCGCGGTGTACGCGTTCATCACCCGACTGTTTCACGACAATATCGTAGGTATCGCGGCGCAGACCGCGTTTTTCCTGTTGCTCGCGATCTTCCCGATAGTCATGCTTGCGGCATCCTGGCTCTCACAGCTTCCGCTTGACTTTGACGCGAGCGCGCTCGGTACGGTGCTGCCGCAGTCGGTCGCGGGGATACTGATGCCGGTCATCGAAAACGCACCAAGCTCCGCCGGATTTACCGTGACGCAGATAGTGCTTGCGGTATGGTCGGCGAGCGCGGGAATATGGGCACTGATGCGCGGAATATGTATCTCGCACACCGGAAGTCTGCCGAACTTCTTCAAGGGCAGGCTGATATCCATGCTGCTCATGGTCGGCTTCATGCTGATGATCGCGCTGTCGATAGCGGTGTGGGTGTTCGGTCACGAGATAGTCGCGATAATCACCGGGGGAGACTGGGTGGAAAGCGATCTTACGGTGCGTGTGGCGCGATATGCGTTCACGCTGCCGCTGCTATTTCTGTTCGTGCTCATCGTGTATATGGCGACGCCGGGATTTGAGGTCAAGAAGCGGCACATGGTGTTCGGCGCGATGTTTGCCGCGGGAGGGTGGACGCTTGTCAGCCTTGGGTTCGAGAAGTACATGACCTCCTTCTCAAACTACTCGGCGCTCTACGGCGGCGTCGGCGCGTTCATCGGCCTTGCGGTGTGGCTGATGGTGATATGCTTTGTCATACTGCTCGGCGCGGAGCTGAACGCCCTCATCGTCGAGATAAGCTCTTTCCGACGTCAGCACCGACAGAGCCACGTCGATTCAAGCGATTCGTAACAAAAAACCTACTTGCGTCTGCAAGTAGGTTTTTTCATATCGGGTATGCGATGTGTCACGACTTCTGCGCAAAGATATCCGGGTCGATCAAGACCTCTGCGGGGCGGTTATCAAGCTGGAACGGATCGCGCAGCACGCGTCCCAGGGTCTTCAGCGCCGCGGCGAAGTAGAAGCCGTCGCAGATGCGCTCGTCGGTCACGAAAGTGTAGTCGATATATCTCACCTCGCGCGGCGAGCCGTCCGCCTGAAGCTCATAGCGCTTTTTCTTCGCGCCGAAGCTCATAAACAGCGGCACGTTGCCGAAGTCGTAGAGATGGTGGTATATCGGCGGTATGCCGAGCGAACCCATCGACGTGATGAAAAACGAGCCGTGGAACGGACTGAGGTCGGTCAGCGTGCGCGGCAGCAGTCCGAAGTAGTCGAGAAGCTTGAGCAGCCAGACGGCGAACTTGAGTATTAGCCCGGGCATATGGTTGAGGATGCCCGCGGTCTTGTCAAAGCTGCCGCCCGGGTCATTGCGGTAGCTCTCCACCTTCTCGGTTATCTGATTGTACACGTCGTCGGCGGTGGCGTCGGGCGTGAACACCATCTTTATCACGGTGTCCGGCGACTCGGTGTTCATCTCCCGCTTTATTACAAGCGATATCTGTATGTCCTTGCGCGCGTACACACGCTGTCCCGCGATGAATCGGTTCAAACGGGGCATGGCAGCCAGCGCGCGAAGATATGCGGCGACGAGCACATGCATAAGACCGAAGCCTTTAAGACCATCGGCACGCTTGTGCTTTATATACTCTTCGATGTCGTTTATCTCGAGCGTATCCCTAAAAAAGTTTTGCGAGTCGCTGCGGCGCTTCATGATGTACGGCGACACCTTTGCCATCGGCGATATACCCTTGCAGAGCCAGCCGTCCTTGCGGTCGCCGAAGCGACGTCGGCGGGGAAGCGAAGGCGCGGGCGGTTCGACAGCGCCTCCTGCGACGAAATTCATTGTGTTTTCCGGCATCCCAAATCCTCCTAACAAGCGGAAATCTTTTTCCTCGAAATTATTATACCAAACCATAGCGTGTGGGCGCAATAAAATTCGCCAATCTTTATTGAAAATTTATTTCCGCTGTGATAAACTAAGTCATGTATCCGGAATCAGGAAGTTTTGGAGGAATCAAAATGGATTATGAAGCGCTCGCAGAGCTGCTTTTCCCGAATGTTACAAAGACCCCGGAGGATCTTGAGAAAGAGTACCCGCCGCGCGACCTGCCGGAGGGTACGGTCGTCAGCCGCATGGGGCCCAGCCCCACCGGGTTTGTCCATCTCGGCAACCTGGTGCAGGGCATGACGTCCGAGCGTATGTGCCACCAGTCGGGCGGAGTGCTCTTCCTGCGCGTGGAGGACACCGACGCGAAGCGAGAGGTTCAGGGAGCCATCCCGATGCTTCGCAAGGGGCTTGCGCACTACGGAATAAACTTTGACGAGGGCGAGACCGACGACGGTGAGAAGGGGGACTACGGCCCGTATCGCCAGTCGCATCGCGCCGCGATATACCACGTTCTCGCGAAGAAGCTCGTCCGCGAGGGCAAGGCGTACCCCTGCTTCTGCACCGAGGAGGAGCTTGCCGCCGCACACGCCGAGCAGGAGGCAAACAAGGAGAACTTCGGCTACTACGGCAAGTATGCCGTCTGGCGCGATCGCCCGATGGAGGACATCGAGGCGGCGCTGGAGGCGGGCAAGCCGTGGGTGCTCCGCTTCCGCTCGGAGGGTTCGATAGAGCACAAGATAAAGTTTACCGACCTGATAAAGGGAAACCTCGAGCTGACCGAAAACGATATGGACATCGTGCTGCTCAAGTCGGACGGAATTCCGACCTATCACTTCGCGCACGCCTGCGACGACCATCTCATGCGCACGACGCACGTTGTTCGCGGCGATGAGTGGCTTCCGAGCCTGCCGGTGCATCTCCAGTTGTTCGCTGCGCTCGGATTTAGAGCGCCGAAGTACGCGCACATCGGCACGCTGCAAAAGATGGACGGCAGCTCGAAGCGCAAGCTGTCCAAGCGCAAGGACCCCGAGCTGGCGCTAAGCTACTACCGCGAGCAGGGCTACCCCGTGCCGTCGGTGTACGAGTATATCATGACGATACTGAACTCGAACTTTGAGGACTGGCGCCGCGCGAATCCGACGGCGGACATAGACGAGTTCAAGTTCTCGCCCAAAAAGATGAACCCGGCGGGCTCGCTTTTCGATGTGGACAAGCTCCGCGACGTGTCCAAGGACGTCATAAGCCGTATGACCGCCGACGAGGTGTACGACGGCGCGCTCGACTGGTCTGCGGAGTTCGACACGGAGTTTCACGACCTGCTCGCGCATGACCCAGACTACGCAAAGGCGCTTCTGTCGATAGGCCGCGGAGGAAAGAAGCCGCGCAAGGACTTTGCTGTGTGGAGCGAGCTGCGCCCGTACATGAGCTTTATGTATCAGGAGATATTCCAGCCCGATTACACCCCGCCGCAGGGCATGACCGCACAGGATATGGCGGAGATACTGCGGGCATATTATCGACAGCGTATGCAGATGTGGCGCGACTCAAAGACGGTGCTCGAGCCGGACGGTACGACCTGGTTCGAGAACCTGAAGAAACTTGCCGAGAGTCTCGGCTATTGCCCGGACACCAAGCTCTACCGCGCCGAGCCGGAGAAGTGGAAGGGAAGCGTCGGCGATGTCTCGATGGCGCTGCGAATAGCCATCTGCGGCAGACAGCAGTCGCCCGACCTGTTCGAGGTCATGAAGATATGGGGAGACGACGAACAGGGCACGGTCGCGGGCAGGCTTCGGTCCTGCGCGGACGCACTGGGCGCGGACACGTCCGACTGGAACGACTGATAAAAACTCTCTCACATCGGAGGAATTTATATGGACGGCAATGTGGCTAATTTTATACACGATATAATCGACGAACAGCGTGAAAACGGATTTTCGCGCAAGATCCATACCCGTTTTCCGCCGGAGCCGAACGCATATCTTCATATCGGCAGCGCGAAGGCGATATGGATAAACGCGCAGACAGCCGAGAAGTACGGCGGGCTTTTCAACCTGCGCTACGACGACACCAACCCGGCAAAAGAGGACGAGGAGTATGTCCGTGCGATACTCGACGACATCCGCTGGCTGGGCTTTGAGCCGACCGGCGGCGTGTTCTACGGCTCGGACTACTTTGACAAATGCTACGAGTACGCGGTAAAGCTGATAAAGGACGGCAAGGCGTATGTCTGCGACCTCTCCGCAGAGGAGATGCGCGAGTATCGCGGCACGCTGACCGAACCGGGAAAGAACAGTCCGTGGCGTGACCGTTCGGTGGAGGAGAACCTCGACCTGTTCGAGCGTATGAAAAACGGCGAGTTTGCCGACGGCAGCCGCACCCTTCGCGCGAAGATAGATATGTCCTCGCCGAACATGAATATGCGCGACCCTGCCATCTACCGCATACTGCGCGCTCATCACCACAGGCAGGGGGACAAGTGGTGCATCTACCCGATGTACGACTTTGCGCACCCGATACAGGACGCGCTGGAGGGGATAACCCACTCCTGCTGCTCGATAGAGTTTGAGAACCATCGCCCGCTGTACGACTGGGTGGTGGAGAATATCGGCTTCGATCCCGTGCCGCACCAGTACGAGTTTGCGCGCCTGAACGTGACCTATACCGTCATGTCCAAGCGCTATCTGCGCGCGCTGGTCGAAAACGGCGATGTCGAGGGCTACGACGATCCGCGTATGCCCACTCTTCGCGGACTGCGCCGCCGCGGCTACACTCCGTCGGCGATAAAGGAGTTCCTCGCGCGCTGCGGCGTGTCCAAGGCGTACAGCATCGCCGACATCGGGCTGCTCGAGCACTGCATACGCGACGAGCTGAACCAGAGCGCGCCGCGCCGTATGGTCGTCAAAGACCCGATAAAGCTGGTCATAACCAACTATCCGGAGGGCAGGACCGAGACCTTCGACATCGCGAACGACCCGCAGAACGAAAACCCGACCACCCGCAAGGTGTCCTTCTCGCGCGAGCTGTGGGTGGAGAAGAGCGACTTTGAGGAAGTGCCGCCTCCCAAGTTCTTCCGCCTCAAGCCGGGCGGCGAGGTGCGTCTGATGGGCGCGTATATCGTGCGCTGCGACGAGTTGATAAAGAACGACGCGGGGGAGGTCGTCGAGCTTCGCTGCACGGCGGATCTCGAGACCGGTTGCGGCAATCCCACCGACGGCCGCAAGATAAAGGGCACGATACACTGGGTGGACGCGTCGACCGCAAAGAACGCGACCATCCGCGACTACGACTATCTCTTCACCCAGCCTAACGTGTTCGACCTGCCGGAGGGCGCGACCTTCCGCGACGTGGTGAATCCGAACAGCGTCACCGTTTTCCCGAACGCAAAGCTGGAGGCCTGCATGGACAACACCCCCGAGCTTGAGCGCTTCCAGTTCGTGCGCAACGGCTACTACTGCAAGGACAAGCTGGAGGACACATACAACTGCATCGTCGGACTGCGTGACACATGGGCAAAGCAGCAGGCGAAGTAAAAGTTTTCCGAAAGGCGGACATTATCGTAATAGCGGCAGCGATCGTTGCTGCCGCTATCGGTTTTATTCTGGCGTTCACTCGTCCGCAGGGAGAGTACATAGACATCGCGGTCGACGGCAAGACTGTTGCGACGCTTCCGCTTGACCGCGACACGCGGTACGAGCTTTCGGGCAACACGATAGCGGTGGAAAACGGCGCGGCGCGGATGGAATACGCCGACTGCCCTGATCTCATCTGTGTGCATCACGCGCCGATATCGCGGAGAAACGAGACGATAGTCTGCCTGCCGAACCGAGTGACCGTAACAGTGCGCGGAGGGCGTTCAAACGTGGACGCGGTGAGCCGGTGAGCGCGGCGCGGAGGGCTGCGACCGTCGGACTGCTCGCGGCGGCAACGCTGGTGCTTAGCTATGTCGAGCACCTGATACCGATGAGCATCGCGATACCTGGGGTCAAGCCGGGATTTGCGAACATCGGCGTGCTCATCACGCTGTACACGCTCGGCGGAGGCTATGCCGCGCTGGTGAGCGTTATACGCGTGTTGCTCGCTGGGCTGCTGTTCGCGAGCTTCAGCGGTGTGCTGTACTCGCTTGCGGGCGCGGCGGCGGCGCTTGTCGCAATGCTTCTGCTGCATCGCGCAAAGGTGTTCGGTACGGTGGGAGTCAGCGTCGGAGGCGCGTCGGCGCACATATTCGGACAGCTCGCGGTGGCGGCGTGCCTGATGGGTGGTGTGGTGTTTGGCTACGCTCCGTGGATGATACTTTCGGCGATTGTGACCGGAGGAATAAACGGCGTGATAGCCGCGCTTGTCGTTCGGGCGCTGCCGAAGCGATAGCCTTGCGTTTTTCGCGCGTCTGTGCTACAATAAACCAAACTATGGATTTTTGCGGAGGAAGGCCTGTGGGACGTATAGATATACTCGGCGTGGGCTTCGACAACGTGGACATGACGGAGGCGGTCGCGCGCGCTGAGAAAATGCTGGAAAGCGGCGCGCACTATATCGTCACGCCGAACTCGGAGATAGTCTACGACTGCCTGACAAACGCCGATCTGCGCGGCACGATAAACGGCGCGGACATGGTCATACCCGACGGCGCCGGCGTGGTAAAAGCGTCGCGCATACTCGAAACGCCGCTGAAGGAGAAGGTCGCGGGCGTCGAGCTTGCTGAAAATCTGCTTACCGTTCTCGCGCGGCGGGGCGCGTCGCTGTATCTGCTGGGCGCGAAGCCGGGGATCGCCGAGCGTGCGGCGGAAAAGATGCGGACGCTCGCGCCCGGGCTTACTATCGCGGGAGTGCGCGACGGATACTTCAAGGAGGACAGCGAGGCGGTGGAGGCGGTACGGGCCGCCGCACCGGATGTGGTCTATGTCTGCCTCGGCTCGCCTCGTCAGGAGCAGTTCATCGTCGAGCATCTCGAGGAGATGGGATGCCATATCGCGATAGGCCTCGGCGGCTCGCTGGACGTGTTCGCGGGTGAGGCAAAGCGCGCGCCGAAGATATTCATAAAGCTCGGTCTCGAGTGGTTCTACCGACTGCTGAAGCAGCCGAGCCGTCTCGGACGTATGATGAGGCTTCCGAAGTTCCTTCGAGAGGTCAAAAGGGAGAAAAAACGCCGCGATAAGGAGGCAAAACGATGAATGTATTTCTGCTTGGCTACACGCCGAATCCGGTCGAGCTTGTCGCGCTGGCGGCGAAAAACTGTTATTCGACTGCGACCGCCGGTCAGCTCCGCGACGACATGACGCCGGAGAAGGCAAAGGAGTTTGTCGAGATGCTCGCAAACCTCGGGCACGAAAGCCCCATCGAGCACGCAAACTTCACCTTTGCCATCGAGGGCGTCAGCCGTGCGCTGCTCGCGCAGATAACCCGCCATCGCCTTGCGTCGTACAGCGTTAAGAGCCAGCGATATGTCAGCGAAAAGGAGTTTGAGTATGTCACTCCGCCCGCAATCGCTGCGGACGACGAGGCTCTCGCCGCATTTGAGGAGGCAATGGAGGCTGACCGCGCAAGCTATAAGAAGATACGAAGCATACTATACAAGAAGTACTGCGCCGAGCTTGAGGCCGAGGGCAAGCTGGACAAGGCGTCCAAGTCGGCAGCCGGCAAGCGCGCGGGCGAGGATGCGCGGTTCGTTCTACCTAACGCCTGCACCACGCAGATAGTAATGACGATGAACGCGCGGTCGCTGAAAAACTTCTTCTCCCAGCGCATGTGCAACCGCGCGCAGTGGGAGATACGCGAGCTTGCCGAAAAGATGCGCGAGCTTGTGATAGAGGTCGCGCCCGAACTGTTCCGCGATGCCGGACCGGGCTGTCTGCGCGGCGGATGTCCGGAGGGCAGGATGACCTGCGGTCGCGCGGCGGAGATGCGAAAGAAGTATCTGAAAGAAGAGTGAGCATGGGATACACGATGAGCCGATATTTCGTCCCGGGGGTTGGTGAGCTTCCGGCGGCGCTGATAGCGGGCGGAGACGAACGGAGCGTTGTTGACGCGCTGAAGTCGGCAAAGGCGGACGGCGCGGCGCTCGCGGCGATCGTACCGAGCGGAGGCGGTGATTTCGACGCGTATCGTCGGCTCGGATTTGCCGAGTTTTTCATGATAGAGCGCGCGCCG
>CAZBNJ010000035.1:0-18017 GCA_964493515.1 uncultured Oscillospiraceae bacterium
ATATTATTTCTGCGACCGCGCGTCCAACCGAAGCGTGACAGACGCGCTGCTCAGCGAGTAATTTCCGCAAACAAAAACAGGGATGTTCCACGTGGAACATCCCTGTTTTTTCGTTGTGGTTGCTGTCACGCTTCGGCTGGACACATTACGCCGTCCTAACGCTTACCGCAAATCCCGCTCCCGAGCAAGCGGGGCTTGCTCTCCGCGGTCGTAATGCGGTTTGGCGTTAGTCCGCCTATGTGTCTGCCTTAGCGCTTCTTACCTCGCGTACTCCACCACCCGCGTCTCGCGGATGATGTTCACCTTTATCTGACCCGGGTAGTCCAGCTCGTTTTCGATCTTCTTTGCGAGATCGCGCGCGAGCAAGGTCATCTCGTCGTCGCTTATCTTCTCCGGCGACGCCATGACGCGTATCTCGCGGCCCGCCTGCACCGCGTAGCATCCCGACACGCCGGGGAACGAGTTCGCAAGCTCCTCCAGCTTCTCAAGACGCTTGATGTAGTTCTCCATGTTCTCGCGGCGCGCTCCCGGACGGGCGGCGCTCACCGCGTCGGCTGCCTGCACCAGGCACGCTATCACCGTCTTCGCCTCCACGTCGCCGTGGTGCGCGGCTATCGCGTGGACGACCTCGTTCGACTCCTTGTAGCGCTTGGCAAGCTCGATTCCAAGCTGGACGTGGCTGCCCTCCACCTCGTGGTCGACCGCCTTGCCCAGGTCGTGCAGCAGTCCCGCGCGCTTTGCCATGGTCACGTCGGCGCCAATCTCGCCCGCCATCAGTCCCGCGATGTGGCAGACCTCCAGCGAGTGCATGAGCACGTTCTGACCGTAGCTGGTGCGGTACTGCATGCGGCCGAGCAGCTTGATTATCTCGGGGTGCAGGTTGTGGATGCCTGCCTCGAAGGCGGCGCGTTCGCCCTCCTTCTTTATCTGAACGTCCACTTCCTTGCGCGCGCGCTCGACCATCTCCTCGATGCGCGCGGGATGTATGCGTCCGTCGACGATGAGCTTTTCGAGCGCGATGCGCGCTATCTCGCGGCGCACCGGATCGAACGCGCTCAGCGTTATCGCGTCCGGCGTGTCGTCGATTATCAGGTCAACGCCGGTCATCGTCTCGAATGTGCGTATGTTGCGGCCCTCGCGGCCGATTATACGTCCCTTCATGTCGTCGGAGGGTATCGGCACGACCGACACCGCGGTCTCGGCGACCTGGTCGGCGGCGCAGCGCTGGATTGCAAGCGACACGACGTTTCTCGCGCGCTCGTCCGCCTCCTCCTTGAACTTTTCCTCAAGCTCGCGCAGCTTGCCCGCCTGCTCGTGGACGACCTCGTGCTCGAGCTTCTCGATAAGCCAGGACTTTGCCTCCTCCTGCGTGAGACTGCTTATCTTTTCCAGCATTTCTATCTGGTTCGACTTCATCGCCTCAAGCTCGCCCTGAAGCTGCTCGTTGCGCTTTATCTTTTCGGTCAGCTGCTCGTCCTTCTTCTCCGCCTGCTCTATCTTGCGGTCGAGCTGCTCCTCCTTCTGGATGACGCGGCGCTCCTGCTTGGATATCTCCAAACGACGCTGCTTCTCCTCCTGGTCGTACTCGACCCGTGCCTTGTGGATCTCCTCTTTCACCTCGAGAAGCGACTCGCGCTTCTTCGATTCCGCCGCCTTGATGCTGTCGTTGATTATGCGCTTTGCCTCGTCCTCCGCCGAGCCTATCTCGCGCTCCGCCACGTTCTTGCGGAACTGATTGCCAAGGAAGAAGCCCACGACTCCGAACACTATCGCAGCCGCTACCGGTATAAGTATATCAAGCGCTCCGACGGCGGCTACCAAATAACCGATTTCCGTCATAAAAAACCACCAAACCTCACTTTCTTTTGTATTTTCAGAGAAAAACAAATACAATCGGGGGATGCGCGATTTTCGATGCGCACTTCGCCCGAGTATAATCGTCCGTTTATTATTTTAATGTTGTTTTGATAAGCTGTCAAGTGAAAATCCGGTTTTTCCCTAAATTTTCCGGGCATATTCAAAATACCCCGCGCCAAACTACCGTTATGACGGGATTTACGCTCACACGGAGGTCAAAAGATGACTAACAGGAAAAAATTGGCGCTGATGCTCGCGCTCGTGTTCATACTCAACATCGCGGTGATATTCGCCGCGACCGACGCGCAGGCGGCGACCTACCGTCTGGGCAGCCGCGGCGACATGGTCAAGAAGATTCAGACGGTGCTGAAAAACAACGGCTTCTACTCCTACTATGTCGACGGAATATACGGCAGCCGCACGGTCACGGCGGTCAAAGCGTTTCAGCGCAGCTGCGGCCTCCAGGTGGACGGTATCTGCGGACCGGTGACGCTGAAATATCTCGGTCTCGGCGGAGGCAGCACCTCGTCCGGAGGCAGCAGCGGCGACCTCGACCTGCTCGCGCGGATCATCGCGGCGGAGGCTCGCGGCGAGCCGTACAACGGGCAGGTGGCGGTCGGCGCGGTGATACTCAACCGCATAAAGCATCCGTCGTTTCCGAATTCGCTGAGCGGCGTGATATACCAGCCTGGCGCGTTTACCGCCATAAGCGACGGCCAGTTCGCGTCCACGCCGGTGCCGGACAGCTGCCGCAAAGCCGCGCGCGACGCGATGAACGGCTGGGACCCGACCAGCGGGTGCATCTACTATTTCAACCCGCGAACCGCCACCAGCAAGTGGATATGGTCACGCCCGCAGGTCACGACGATAGGCAGACATATTTTCTGCAAATAAGCTAAGCAAGCTCGGCAAGCCGCTCGACAGCCATCGAAGAAGCGACGCGGGTTGCGTGCTCGCGCAGCCACACGCTCGGCGCGGTCGCGGCGGCGCCGTACTCGCGCGCGATGGCGGTCGCGGCCCACACCTTCGCCGGTTCGTCGCACAGCTCGAGATACCACACGCCGTCGTTGTGCCACAGCGCGCTGCGTGCGGGTCGGACGCTCACAAGCTCTCCCGCGGCGGCTACCAGGTCGCCGAACGCCGAAAAGCGTGTCAACGTCCGCTCGTGCGGCTCGCAGAACAGCATTATTCCGCCCGCGCCGCTGAACACCTCCAACGTCATGCCGCCGGCGGACATTCCCTCGTCGCGAAGCGCTTCCCGCGCATACGCCGCAAAGCCCTCCGCATCCTGCGCATAGCCGCGAGACGCCATCTCCTCCGGCTGTATGTACATAGCTATCCCGTGTGACTTGCGTTTCATAACAAATGAGCCTCCGTAAATTGCGAAATTAAAACTGCAATGCAATAATACCGCACTTGTGGGAACGATTCAATGCAAAAAATATGGAAAGACGGCGGATATATCTCCAAACGTCTGGAGTGTGCTCAAAGTGCACAAATTATGCACTTGCAAAAAGCGTAGTTTTGTGCTATAATTTTATAGTACCAAAGCTAAGGAGGTCAAAATAATGGATCACGCCGGAAAAATTACCGCGATATGCGACAACATCGCGCGCGCGCTGGTCGGCGGCAAGCAGGGAGTTACGCTTGCGCTCTGCGCCGTGCTCGCCCGCGGTCATGTGCTGATAGAGGACGTGCCGGGCATCGGCAAGACGACGCTTGCCCGCGCGATGGCGGCAAGTCTCGGCTGCTCGTTCAAGCGGATACAGTTCACGCCGGACGTCATGCCGAGCGACATCGTAGGCTTCACCACGCCGTCGCAGGACGGCAGCTTCGTCTACCGCGAGGGCGCGGTGATGAGCCAGGTGGTGCTCGCCGACGAGATAAACCGCTCGTCGCCCAAGACGCAGTCGGCGCTGCTCGAGGTCATGCAGGAGGGACGCGCCACGGTGGACGGCGTCAGCCATCCGCTTCCGCAGCCGTTCATCGTGCTCGCGACGCAGAATCCGGTGGAGCAGGTGGGCACCTATCCGCTGCCCGAGGCGCAGCTCGACCGATTCCTGCTGCGCGTGAACCTCGGCTATCCGGGGCTTCGCGAGGAGATGGAGATACTCTCCCGCCACGACTCGGGCGCCGATCCGATAGACGACCTCGGTCCGGTGGTCACCGCCGAGGAGGTGCTCGAGCTTCAGGCTCAGTGCGACAAGGTGGTCTGCTCGGACGCGATAAAGGAGTACATAACGCTGATAATCGGCGAGACGCGCGTCAGCCCCGACCTGCTGCTCGGAGCTTCGCCGCGCGGCGCGGTAGCTCTCATGCGCGCGTCGAAGGCGATGGCGATGATAGAGGGACGCGACTACGTCCTTCCCGACGATGTCAAGGCGATGGCGGTGCCGGTGCTCGCGCACCGAGTGGTGATGCGTCCGGAGGCGCGGCTGCGTGAACTTACGCCGGAGGGCACAGTCGCTGCCCTCGCGGCAAAGGTGCGCGTGCCCGACGCAAAGGCGTGAGCCTTCGCTCAAGGCGGGTCACGGTGGGAGTGCTCGCGGCGGTCGATCTCGTCGCGCTGCTCTACTCGGGTGACGCCGTCTTTCTGTGGATACTGTTTTTCATAGGAATACTGCTGCTTGCGGGACTTGCGCAGGCGGTGTTCACACTGAACGCGTTTTTGCTGAAGCTCGAGCTGCCCGAGGGTCGGGTGATGAGCGGGGACAGCGTGTCGATAGCGCTGAACGTCAAGGTGGACACGATATTTCCGCCCGCGCACCTCGCCATAGAGTTTGAGACCGCCGACCTCCGCCGAGGCACCGAGACCGTCTATCTCTCGCCGATACCCGCAAGGACGACCACCACCGAGGTGAGCTTCGCCTGCCCGTTTCGCGGCGAGTATGAGATAGGCGTAAAGGCGGTGGAGGCGACCGACCTGTTCGGTCTTGTGCGGATGCGCCGCGAGGGGGACAAGCTCAAGGGCGCGTCGAGCAGGATAGCGGTCTATCCGCGCACCTATCCGCTGCACGGTCGTATGCTCGACCTGCGGATGAACGAGGGCGCGGAGGACGGCGAGCGCGCCGACGCGGAGGAGGTCAGCTCGATAGCCGACCTGCGCTCCTGGCGCGAGGGGGACAGTCTCAAGCGCGTGCACTGGAAGCTGTCGGCGCGGCTGGGCGAGCTTATCGTCAAGGAGTTCGACGGCTCGTTCGACGCGAAAAACATGGTGTTTGTGGACGCGACCGCGCTGCCGCGTCCCGAACCGGAGGCAAACTCGAAAAGGAAGCGGCGGCAGGCGGTCGCCGAGGAACATGACATCGCAGAGCTTGAGACCGAGGAGCTTATGACCTCGCTTGCGGCAAGCTTTTGCGAGCTGTTCTGCGCGCGCGGACGCCGCGTCCGACTGGTCAGCTACGGCGAGACCGGAAGCGAGACGGACAGCGCGGACGGCGGCTTCGCGGCGCTGCATCTGTCGCTTGCGCGGCTGAAGTTCGGCGGCGATCTGGACGCGGCGAAGGCGCTCGAATTCGAGTGCGCCACCCACGGCGCGCCGGACAGCCTGGTGTTTGTCACCTCCAACCTCAGCGGGTCGCTGGTACAGGCGCTCTGTGCCCTCGGAACGCGAGGCGCGCGGGTGACCGTCGCGGCGTGCGGCGAGGAGCCGACCGGCGTGCGGGACGAGCTTACCCGCCACGGCGTGCGGCTGTCGATGTCCAGCGAGCTTATCGGCGACGAGCCGGAGGAGAACGGGGAAGGGGGCGGCGAGCGATGAGCGTATCCATACTCGAACGCAAGCTGTTCCGCCGTCTCTGCGGACTGATCGTGGGTATGATGTTCGCCTGCGGCGTGGCGTTCATCGTCGCGTCGATGCTGAACCTGCGGGTGGACAGACCGTATATATTCCTTGTATGTCTGATAACGCTAGGTATACTCAGCGTGTGTTTCTACAACAAGATAACTACGCTGGTGTCGCTGCTCGCATTGGCGGGCTTTGCCGCGTGGTTCTTCACGCTGGGCGGCGGCATCGGCTGGATAACCGAGGGAAACGGCAGGGCGCTCGTCGACGCCCTCGTGTCGCTGGTGCGCACCGGCGCGGGCGACGAGGCTTCGCGGCAGCTCGCGGCGCGGCTGATAGCCTACGTCGCGTGTCTGATAAGCTTCTGCACGGCGTGCCGGCTCGCGGGCGCGGTGACGCTCGGCGTGGGCAGCATCGCGCTGTTCGTCGCGGTGTGGATATTCGGCTACCACGAGGTATTCGGCTGCTTTGCGCTCTGCGCGTCGGCTACGGCTGCGGTGAGCGCGGCGGGCTACGGCAGACGCAGGGCGAGGCTCGCGGCGCACGCGGAGGAATCGGAGGAGGCGGACGGCGTGTACGCGGGCGCTCCCGCCGGCATCGCGCTGTTCGCGATACCGCTGGCGGTGGTCATCGCGATAGTGTGCACCTTCTTTCGACCGCTCGAGCTGGCGCCGGCGTTCCGCGTGCGCGCGATAGAGCAGGCGCTGGACGACGCGGCGGACATCATCGCGTCCAACTACTCCGACTTCTCGCGGCGCACGTCGGTGTTCTCGCTGAACGCGGTGGGCTACGGCTCGGCGGCAAAGCTGGGCGGCCCGGTCG
The DNA here is from genome assembly GCA_964493515.1 of uncultured Oscillospiraceae bacterium. GTDB lineage: Bacteria > Bacillota > Clostridia > Oscillospirales > JAAYOS01 > CANRIN01. The sequence goes on from CAZBNJ010000035.1 coordinate 6,464, forward strand.
AGCCGTCGGAGGATCTGACGCTCATCGTCGGCGCGCAGGCGGGCAAGGTGTCGCTGCTCAAAGGCTCGGTCCGCGCAAACTACACCGGCGTAGGCTGGGAGGAAGGAAATCTCAGCGGCTCCTACCGCTTTTCAAGCTCGCTTTGGAGGAAGGAGCGCACCGACGCGTTCGACCTCGAGCGTTCGGTCAGCCTCGCGAACACTTACTTTGTCGGCGCGTTTGAGCGCACGACGGTGCGGGTGTCGCACTACGCGCACTACACCAGTATGTTCTCGCTTGACCGACCCGAGTCGGTCATCTGCCGCGCCAGAACACCGTATTTCAACATGCAGGGCGAGATGTTCCCTAAGGCGTCGCTTGGCTCGGGGGACAACTACACGATGACCGGATGGGCGTTCAAGGGGATGACCCTCTCCACCCGTCGAAGCCTGTCGAGGCTTGTCGCACGCGCGGAGCAGGAGGAGCGCACCGAGTTTCTGGACAAGCTGTACGCCGAGTATCTGCCCGGCGGCGAGGTGGACATCGAGGCGTTTGTGGGGACCAGGTACAGCTCATCGGTCTTCGTCTCTACGATTTCCAGCATACCGACTGACTATGATACGCACAGGGTCGAGCTGTCGCCCGTCTCGGAGAACGGCGAAAAGGAGCTGATCTACACGATAAGCGACAATCGGTCGATTTTTATCAATCCGGAGACGATGCGTACGATAGACCTTGTAAAATTCGATCAGCCCTCGACCACCTACGCTCTGTTCTACGGCTACACCGAAAGTCAGCTTTCCGAGAAGAATCGGCTGGACCGCTACCGCGAGCTTGGTATGGAGGTGAACGACGACGAGTATCCCACGCCGACCGCGTTCTACCTTAGCGACGCGCGGCTCGCGAGCTACGGGCTGAACACCGCCGGGTTCAGACAGCTTATGAATTCGGTGTACAGCAGCAACTGGCACGAGGATTGTCGGCGGCTTACCTCGCAGGCATGCTACGTCGAGCGGGGAACGGACTCGACCGACCCTGTCATTTCACCGCAGCTGCTGCGTAGCGACCGCACCGACTACCCGCCTTCGTCCACCTATTCGTCGGCGTTTTTGCAGATAGCCGAGGACAACGGCTACGCGCGGCTTGAGTTCGCGGGCGCGGTCGACTACTACCCGGGCATAACCCAGCGGGTGACACAGAACCTTTGCGCGCGCTATCTCTACGGGCTTGACGAGGACGATGAGATAAACCGCTTTGACCTGGCGCTCAGCTTTGCGCAGTATCTGTCCGACAACTACCAATACACGCTCAACCCCGCGCCGGTGCCCGACGGCGTGGACTTTGTGGACTGGTTCATCTCCACCCGCGAGGGCTACTGCACATATTTCGCGAGCGCGATGGCACAGATGGCGCGCTATGCGGGTATTCCGTCGCGCTACATCGAGGGCTACGCCCTTGTGGACGCGGAGCGCAATGAGGGCGGCGAATACATATTGACCGGCAAGCAGGCGCACGCGTGGTCGGAGCTGTACTTCGATGGTGTGGGCTTCATCCCGTTCGACGCGCTGTCGCTGGAGCGGCTGAGCGCCGAGGAGCAGAAGCCGGACGAGCCGACCCCGCCGCCGGAGGTGGACATTCCCACGCCCTCGCCCGACGTCGAGCCGTCCGACTTTGACGACGACTTTGATGACGCGCGCGAGCCTGTGTCGCTGTGGTGGCTGTGGCTCATCATAGGCGCGGCGGCGGTCGCCGGAGCGATAATCGGCGCGGCGGCGATATACCTGAAGCTGCGGAGCCTCGAACGACTGCGCCGCAAGTACGGCGACGTCGGCGCGGCGCGCGAGCTGTGGCGCGAGATACTGGCGCTGATGCCCAAGATAGACCGCGCGGCGATACGTCGGGAGGGCGAGACCTCGCGCGACTACGCCGACCGCGTGCGCACGCTGGTGATAGTGCCCGGCGCGCCGTTCGTGGCGGTAGCCGACGCAGGCATGCGGGCGTGGTACGCCGAGGAGTCGATAACCGAGCGCGACCTGGTGCTGCTGGACAACTGCGCGGTCGAGCTTAGAAAGATAGGCATACGGCGGGGCAAGATAGCGCCCGGTCGATGACGCTACGCTCGCGCGCAGGAGCGATAGAGAGCGATGACGCGCTGCGCCGATCGGAGGGGATATTATGTCAATTACAGATGAACCGCGTCCGCAGAACTATGTTGTGCTTGTTATCCTGCTTGTTTTGCTGGCGGCGGCGGTCGCGTACCTTGTGTATCGTTTGGTGCGGCGATTCGTGCTCGACTCGGACAGGCGGCAGGTGACCGTCCGCGCGGTGTTCGTGAGCCATCGTGGGTCGCTTGTCAACCCGAGCGTGACCGACCGCGCGCGCATGGCAAAGGAGAACACCAACATCGGACTTGAGAACCATGTGCTCGTCTTTCAGGTCGGTGAGAGCGGAAAGGAGCTGCGCTTCTCGTTTTCGGGCGAGCTTCGGCAGGTCTGGGACGAGGGGCAGGAGGGTCGCCTGACTTACAGCGGCAGGCGATTCATCCGCTTTGATGCGTAGAAACGGCTTAATATGCTCTGTCATGCGTCCTCAAGGAGCTTTTTGACCTCCCTGATGCTGAGGTTTTGTTCGCGCGCAATTTTTGCCAGATCCTCATACTCATATTTCGAGCGGGAAACGCCGTAGCCGGAGGACACCTTGCGGCGCACTTCCCCGTAGGGCGTCGCCGTCGTTTCTATCCGACGGTCGAGAATATACCGATGGGCAACCGTTTCCCTCACACCGATGGTGGAGGTGTGTTTATAGAGCAAACGCAGGATCTGTTCACGCTCCTGTTCCTGACATATGACTCGAATCAGCGTGCCCGGGCGTGACTTTTTCATCCCGATGGGCACGGTATAGACCTCGCGCGCGCCACCCGCAAAGAGCTGCTCGGTCGCAAAACCGATCTCCTCCGCCGTCATATCGTCCACGTTGCAGGACAGCTCCAAAATCATATCCGATCTGTCCGCGCTCTCCCCGAGCATGGCGCGGACGCAGTTTGCCATTTCAAAATCCTTTTTGCCCATGCCATAGCCGATTGCCTGCGTCTTCATCACCGGCATATCTCCGAAACGCGTGACGAAGTGCTTGAGCAGCGCGGCTCCGGTGGGGGTGCAAAGCTCTCCCTTGACGCCTCCGCCGTATGTCGGGACTCCCTGCAGGATATATGCGGTGGCGGGCGCGGGCACGGGCAGTATGCCGTGGGCGCATCTGACATGGCCGCTTCCCACATGAATCGGGGACGCGATTATCTCGTCCGGCGAAAGCTCGTTCAAAAGCATACACACTGCCGTGATGTCCGCCACCGCGTCCATCGTGCCGACCTCGTGAAAATGTATCTCGGTGACGGGAACGCCGTGCGCGTGGCTTTCCGCCTCGGCAATCAGCCCATAAACGGCAAGGACATCCTTTTCGACTTTGGCGGGCAGCTTCAAATCCGCGATGATATGCTCTATCTCGTGCATTCCGCTGTGATGGTGATGCTCGTGGCTGTGGTCATGCTCATGGTGATGGTCGTGGTCATGGTCATGATGGTGGTCATGCTCATGGTCATGATGGTGGTCATGTTCGTGGTCATGGTCGTGCTCGTGGTGGTGATGCTCCTCCGCTCCCTCTTCCTCACCGTTCACAACGACGGTCATATGTGTTCCGGTAATTCCGCATTTGACCGCCTTTTCGCTTTTTATCTCTACGCCGGGGATACCCAAAGCGTTGAGCTTTTTTACAAACTCATCCCGGTCGGGCATAAGCTCCAGCAGGGCCGCGGTCAGCATATCGCCCGCAGCACCCATTCCGCAATCCAAGTAAAGAGTTTTCATCATCATACCTCTATTCTGTAAGTTTTTGTTGTGAAAAGCGCCGCTTTTCGGACGCCCTTCCGACCTTTCCGTATGCCAAACAAAAAAGGCATACGTCTTCTCTCTTCAGAGAAAACGCATACCTTCTGAGTACGCAATTCAAAACAAGCTAACGCTCCAAGCACTTCTGTGCCGACGACCGGCTTCTGCTCGGTCCCGGGAAATTGTATCACACACGAGAGCCTTTTGTCAAGGCGGGCAGCGGATTTTCTTACAGCCGCGCGGCGGACGGCAATCAGCTGCTTAGCTTTTGAATCGTCTTGAGCGCATTTTGAATCAGCTCGGTGGTGCTTATGTTTTCAATCCCCGCAATTATGTTATCACAGTGACTGAAGGGGATCAAAACACGCTTTGCGCTGCTTCCCGCGACCGCAAGCGCCATTTTGGGAGTGATCTCTCCCAGCATGGCGTCCGCTATCACTATCCCGATGGGGCCGACAATGATATCCGCTTTTCGACAGCCGACGATAACCGCGTTTTCGCCGGTCGCGGCAGAGGCTGCACCTGCCTTTATCATGGCGTTTGTGGCGGCGGAATTTGTCCCGACGGCAATCAGTTCGGCATCAGGCAAAGTCTGTCTGACAGACGAGACGAGCTGCCTTCCGATACCGCCGCCCTGCGCGTCAATTACAAGAATAGTCATAAATATCCTCCCAGATGGTTTAGGAACATTTTTGCATACGGCAAAATCGGGTCAGCGAGTCTTAGGTTCGCGGTGTCCGCCCAGAATCGGCGTCAGCGGCTTGTAGATGAGGAAGCATATCAGCACGCTGAGCAGTCCCTTGACGCAGGTGAACGGCAGGTTGAATATCGCCAGCGCCGCCCACAGGTTATCCACCCACGGCAGGAAGGTCTGGTACATACCGAGGATGACCTCCCGCGGCATGAACAGCTTCATGTAGACCGGATAGGTGATGTAGTAGTTTGTGAGCATGCTGATGCCGCCCATCGCCACCGCGCCGCAGACTCCCCAGAGCACGGCGTACGGGCGGGTGTGTGGCTTATGCGAGTGGTGATAGAGCGCGCCCGCGACCAGCGTGAAGGTGGCTCCGAGCAGAAAGTTTGACAGCTCGCCGACGCCGCCGGTGGTGGTGAACAGCAGGTTTACAAGGTTTTTGACCAGGCAGACCGCGACGCCGCTGAGCGGGCCGATGGTGTACGCCGCAAGCAGCGCGGGCAGCTCGCTGAAATCGAGCTTGATGAAGCTCGGCATGAGCGGCACGTTGAAGCCGAAGAACATCAGCACCGAGCTTACCGCCGCGAGGACCGCCGTTGCCGCAAGCCTGCGAACACGGTCGCGCGAGCTTATGCGTGGGGAATGGTTCATGTCTGACATATCGAACACCTCTGAAATTCATACTCTCGGGAAGAAAAATCCCCGCGTCCGAGCGGACACGGGGCAAAATTCAAGTATGCTGCGCGCGGACGCTCCGCGCGAGAAACCTCTCTCATCCGGACTATACCGTCGGCGTCGGAATTTCACCGAACTCGGCCGATTTGCGAAGCAAACGGCTCCCTGGCTGTAACAGGCGGTGGGGAATCGCACCCCGCCCCGAGGCAAGATGATTATAGCACGGGGCAGGTGCGCTGTCAACCGCGATTTTGCTGCGCGAAACCGGTTGCGGTCTATCGCTCCGCGTGCGCCACGATATTTGCCGCGACCTGGGCGGGGGATACGTTGGCGGAGAGGAGGTCGAGGCACTTTGCCGCGAAGTCGGCTCCGGCAATCGCTCGCAGCGCCTCGTCGCTTCCCGCGGGCGAGCGGGCGGCGGTTCGCAGACAGGCGGCGCGCGCGGCGTCGATAAGCTCGGACGCGGCGTCGCCTTTGAGCTTGGACAGCGGCAGGACCGCCTCCGCCGAATCAACGGCGTTTAGGGACAGCATCAGCGCCTGCGCCATGCGGGACGCTGATGCCGGGTCGATCTCGGTCGAGGCGGCGGGTGTCGGGTCGGCGGCTGGCCGCGACTGCTCCACGCCGTACTCGCGCAGGGTGGATGCCGTTGCGTGCAGCACCGCGCAGCGCGAGCGTATCGTTGGCAGCAGCGCGCGCTCGTTTGCGCAGATCAGCAGGAACAGGCAGGGGGTGGACGGCTCCTCGATGGTGGCGAGCAGCGCGTTCTGCGCCGAGTTGTTCATGCGGTCGGCTTCGTGGAAGATGAACACCTGGCGCTCCGCCTCGTTTGGGCGTATCTGCGCCATGTCGCGCACCTCGCGCGCCTGAGCGACCTTTATCTCCGCGCCGTCCGGCGATATTTCGTGGAGGTCGGGGTGCGCGAAGGCGGGCGCGTCGGTCGGGGCGGGCGCAGTGTCGGCGAGCTTTGACGCGGGGATGAGCTTGCTTGGCAGCGCCTCGCTGTAATTCTTGCCGCCCAAGGCTTTTAGGGCAAGGCTATAAGCGAGGCGCTCGCGCTCGGCAAGGTCAGCCCCGCTGATGATGTATGCGTGAAGTCCCTGATTATCCAAAACTTATATCTTCTCGAAGCGGTCGACGTCGAGCACAAAGACGGTCGCTCCGCCGACGGTGACTTCGACCGGCGCGGCGCCGAACGATCCGGTGGTGGCGGGGTCGTTCATGGCGGGCACCGTCTGACGGCGGCTGCGCGACGACTTGCGTATCAACGAAAGCGCCTCGTCCACCTTGTTGTCCTGCACTCCGGCGATGAGGGTGGCGTTGCCCGCCATCAGAAAGCCGCCGGTAGTGGCGAGCTTGGTGACCTGAAAGCCGTCGTGCGTAAGCTCGCGTATGACCCGCTGAGAGTCGTCGTGGCTGACTATCGCGAATATCAGTTTCATATTTTTTCCTCCTTGCGTTGAGCGTCGGCGCGAAGCACCCGCACCGTTCTATTCATATTATACCATTTTGTCTGCAAAAATGATAGTGCTTTTTGTGTAATTTTTTCACCCGGCGCGACGACCGGCACTCCCGGCGGGTAGGGTGCGAGTATCTCGGCGGCGACGCGGCCGACGGCATCGGCGAGGGGCACGGTCTCGGTGGGGGAGAACAGGGCTGTGCGCATATCAGTGACGCGCTCGGGCATCTGGTGTGTGAGGTGTTGCGGCGCAACGGTTTCGTGGGTTGCGTCAGTCGTCCGAAAATGCGCCGCGCAGTCGACGATGGCGCGCTCGAGGCGGTCGAAATCCGATTCGCTGTCGGCGGCGGTGAGGATGAACACGACGAAGCGGTCGTCCGCCATCTCCGCGACCACGCCGCGTTCGCGCTCGAGCCACTCCGCCGCCGTCTCGCCGCGCGTGCCGACAAAGCCGACAGTCAAGCGGCATGGGTCGGCGGCGTTCGCCTCGAAGGTCGGAACGGACACGCCATTGACGTCGGAGAGCTTGCGGCGCAACGCTTCCGCCGATGCGATGGTGCTGTCGAGGGCGGTGCGGCCTTCGGGGGAGAGGGCACGGCTGAGCGCGAGGTCGAGCGACGCGAGCACCGCGTAGGAGGGGCTGGAGCTTCCGAAGAGCTGCATCCCTCGGAGCAGCTTGTCCTTGGTGAAAAAGCTGCCGTCGGTGAGGGCGAACGCCGCGCCGCCCAGGGCTTCGAGGGTTTTGTGCGCCGAAAATACGGCGACGACATTCGGATGGGAGCAGAGACCGGGACTTCGACCGGTTTCGCTTGCGAAATCGCAGCCGCTTCGGCATGGCTGCGAAGGGAGAAGTTCAATGCGGCACGGTAGATGTTTGCGGGTCGCGCCGATAACCGCCCCTGCCGCATGGGCTGAATCGACTATCAGCGGGACGTCGAACTCGGCGCATACCGCTGCGAGCTCATTTGCGCGGCAGTACGAGCCGTAATAGTTGGGGGCGGTGATGTAGACCGCGTCGGGACGAGAGGCGGTCAGAGCGGCGCGGAGAGCGTCAGGCGGCACACCTGTCGCGATGCCGTCCGACGAATATTCGGGGTAGAGAAAGTCGACCGAGCAGCCGAGCAGCGCGCACGCCGAAAAGAAGGAGCGGTGCGCGTCGCGGGCAGCGAGTATGCGGGGATTTGGGTTCGTGAAAGCGACGGCGGCGAGGGCTGCTTGGATCAGCAGCGTCGAGCCTCCGGCGCAAAAAACGCAATCGACCGCGTCGAGGGCTTGGGCGACCTCCCTTTCCGCGCGGCGGATGATGTTTTCGTCGAGGTCGTAGAGGTTGCCGGTGTCGCACAGCTCGGTGAAGTCGATGCGCTCTATCGGTTGGGGCAGAACGGGTTTCCCCTTGTGTCCAGGCATATGTCCGCGATAGGTCTCGCGCTTCGCGCGCTCGAGCAGTTTTTCGAGCAGGATGGGTTTGTAGCTCATGCGCGGGAGACGTTCATGTTTATCTTGGGCGCCTGGACGGGGGTGGTGCTGTACGGCGTTTCGGCGGGGTCGAGCCCGAGCTGGCCGTGGCTGTTGTCCCCCCACGCGTAGACGGTCATGTTTTGGGTCATCGCCATGACGTGGTTGCGGCCGGCGGAGAGGCTTATCACGCCGGTGAGACCTTCGACCTTGGCGGGGTTGCGGGCGATGCGGGCTTCGTCGCTGTACAGCTCCTCCTCGGTGTCGTAGTCGATGCCTCTGCCGAGCTGTCCGCGCTGGTCGCTTCCCCAGCCTCCCCACGTCCAGACGTTGCCGTCGCCGTCCTTTGCGGCGCAGAAGCAATCGCCCGCGACGAGCGAGAAAATTTCGGGCAGGTCGAGCTGTCCGTAGCCGTAAAGAAGCCCGGAGGTGTGCGGGTCAAATACATACACCTTCGCGTCGGCGTCGAGGATATATATCTCGGAATACGCTCCGTCGGTGGTGCTGCCGCCGGTGCATACGACCTCGACGGCGCGCTCGGCCTCGGGGATGCGGACGGGCGTGACGAAAACGTCGTAGCTCATATCCCTGCCCCAGACCCAGACGTGGCCGTCCATGTCGATGGCGGCGCAGAGGTCACCGCCGTAGCAGCAGGCTATCTGGCTGATGCCCTCGAGCGAGCCGACGCGCAGCGGGGTGTTGGTGTGCAGGATGCTCTCGTCGGCGAGGAGCTGGCCGCTCGCGTTCGAGCCCCAGCCGTAGATGGTGCCGTCCTTTTTGAGCACGAGGGTGAAGTCCCTGCCGCTGACTATCTGCTTTGCGTCGGAGAGGTCGGCGGAGACGTAGCGCGCGGTGGGGTCGAGCTTTGCGGTGGTCTCGTCGTAGACGAAGCGCACCGGTTCGGTTATCGCGACGGTGGAGACATCGCCGAAGGGCAGGTCGGCGGGGATGCCGGTAGCCATCAGTCCGTCGGAGGTGAGGAACACGGCGGTGGTGTCGGTTATCGCGACATCGAGCGCGACCTTGGGATTGGTGAGCTTGTAGGGCTTGTGCGACTCGCCGTCGCTGAACAGGCTGCGGTCGCCGTAGCAGTAGAACTCGTCGTCGGAGGTGAACAGGATGGACAGGTCGTCCTCCGCCTCGAACGAATAGAGCACCGCTTCGACGCATGACGACATGGCAATCGACATACTGAATGTTATGGTTAGTATGAGTAATACCGAAAGTATTCGTTTCATGGGGATTCTCCTTTCTGTCACGCCTCGGCTGGACGCGCGGCCGCGGCCCTAACGCATACCGGCAATCCGCTGCGGTGCGAGCGGGGCTCGCGTCCTCGCGGCGTTAGCCGGTTGCGCGTTAGTTCCGCTGCGCGTCTGCCTCGGCGATTCTATTCCTCCTCTTGGAGCATTAGACGCTTGGCGGCGTACTCGTAGGCGGAACGGAAGTCCTCCTGCTCGCGGGCGGCGTTTTCGAGGGCGGCGTAGACGTCGTTTAGCAGTACGCGCGAGCCGTCGTTCTGCGCCGCGTCCGCCGCGAGCTTCAGCTCCTCGAGCGCGTCCTTGCCGTTGCCGGCGTTCATCAAGTCTCTGCCGTTGAGGTAGTGGCGCATGGCGCGAGACCAGGCGTCGGACGGCTCCTCGTGCGGCGGGCGGTGCATACGCTCGAGCCGCTCGGCGAACCAGAATCGTTCGATAAGCTCGGTGCGCTCGGCTATGCCGCCGCGCTGTTCCTCCTGCCAGAGCGCCTTTGCCGCCTCGCGGCCGTCGGCGATGGCGGAGGCGTTGGTGGAGCGGACGGCGCAGAGCATTATGAGCTGGTTGCACTCGACGACGACATCGCCCATGTAGTAGAGCGTCTGCGCGTTGTGCTTCAAAGCCTCGCGGGCATAGGCGCGAGCGGTGGACAGCTCTCCCGCGCGGTAGTTCTCGCGGGCAAGTCCGGTGCAGGCGAGCGCGCGGAGGGCGGATATTTCGTCGACGCGGTCCGGCTCGTTGGATTCGGCGTGCTCGAGCTGCTCAAGGGTGCGTTTGCAGTCGCCGCGGCGATAGCTGGAGCGGGCGCTGTCCACGCCGGGACGGTCGCTTACCTTGCTTGAGCCGTCGCCGAGGAAGTAGTTGGTGGGCATACCGAGCTTCTGCGCGATGTATTCGAGCGTCTTGAGCGACGGTGTCGCCGAGCCGTTTTCTATCTTGGAGAGCATATTGCGGGTGATGCGGTCGCCCGCGACCTGGCGCTGCGTAAGGCCTTTTGCCTGGCGGGTGCGCTGTATTTTTTCGCCCATTGTCATAAAGCGTATACCTCCCTGTTGAATTGAGTTTACTATATTATAACACAATATATGTGTACAAATCAATAACGGGATGTAAATTTTAGTTTGCGTTGCAAGCGGGGGGCGGGTGTGGTAGAATAGGGATGGATATTGGAGGCGTGACATGACAAGGCAGGTGCGTGGATGAAACGAGTGACGATATACACTGATGGAGCGTGCTCCGGAAACCCGGGTCCCGGGGGCTGGGGCGCTGTGCTGATATATGGCGGGCATCGGCTGGAGATGAGCGGCGGCGAGAAGCAGACGACGAACAATCGGATGGAGCTGACCGGAGCCATCGAGGCGCTGTCGCGGCTGAACCAGCCGTGCGCGGTGGAGCTGTGGTCGGACAGCCGATACCTTGTGGACGGACTGGAGAAGGGCTGGGCGAAGTCCTGGCGGGCGCGCGGCTGGAAGAGGAAGGACGGCAGTCCCGCGCTGAATCCCGAGCTGTGGGAGCGGCTGCTTGAGCTGTGCGAGAAGCACGACGTGACGCTGCGGTGGGTGAAGGGGCACGCCGAGAACGCGGAGAACAACCGGTGCGACGAGATGGCGGTGGCAGAGGCGCGGAAGTATTTTTAAGACCTTGGGGCTGCTCGCCCCCAAAACAGCGAATCGCGGATTGGCGGGAATGTTCCACGTGGAACATTCCGCGCGAAAAAAGAAAAATTTTTGAGGAGTTGACCGATTTGGGTCAACTCCTCTGTTGTTTTGCGCGCTTGATGGAGCGCGGTTTTCGTACTGCGCAAAATTTGAGAATGACGGAGGGTTTTTTATGAGTTTTGCGGAGGAGCTGTTGAAGGCGAGCAGGACGGATGTGTTCAGGCTGAAGGACGGCATGACGGCGCGACAGCTCGCGGGGCTGGATCTGCGGCTGGTTCAGAGCTACAAGCGGACCGAGAACACGATAGAGGTGAAGTTTGTAGACGTCATGAAGCTGTGCGAGATAGCGGACAGTCGCGACGGCGGGGAGGTCGGCGGCGGACAGGGCAGCAGGGGCGGAACGCGTCTCCGCGAGCTGCTTGGGGTATGCGCGGACGCCGCCGACGCGGACGGGAGTGAGACGACGGAATGAGCGTTCTGCGTGGGTGGGTACAGGTCGG
>CAZBNJ010000036.1:0-17652 GCA_964493515.1 uncultured Oscillospiraceae bacterium
CGAGCGCGCCGACGTGATAATCCGCATCGAAAACGGAGTGGCGTCGGTAGGATGACGGCGTTTAGGACACTTGCGTGCTCTGTCACATTATGATATAATCAGGGGGATAGAAATCGTTTACTCGCCTGTATGGGAGAACCAAGCATAACATAAGGAGCAAAGTGCTATGAAAAAGAAGGCCCTGTCCCTCCTGCTTACTCTGACGATACTTGTCGGCATCCTTCCCGCCACGGCTCAGGCAAAGACCTACAAAGGCGGAGAAAAGGTGCTCGGCACGTTCGTCCTGCCCGAATCGGTGGGCGAGGTGGACGAGAAGTACCTCTACTACAACCAGGGGGACAAGCTGTACGCCGCGAAGGACGCCAAGGAGTGGTACGCCTACACGGTGGATACGCTCGAACTGGACATGGGCGACATCGCGGTGGACGGCAGAGAGGCGATAAAAAAGACGGTAAGCATCCGCCTGACCAACGTGGGCAACATGACGCTCACCTTTATAAACGACACCTACGACTTTGCCGGCATCGAAGGCTCGCCCGCGCCGCTCCATCACTATCAGCAGCCGGGCAAGAAGAGCGTGGCGCCGGGCGAGAGCACCACGGTGAACATCTCGCTTGAGGTCTACCCCAAGCGCAGCTACGGCAAGATATACGGTCCGGGCTACTTCACCGGCTACATCGGCGGACATCGCAACAACGGACTTCAGTACACCGTAAAGTACAACATCGTGGACGGCAGGGACGGCGAGACCGAGTGGAAAAAGGTAAAGCCGGTCGGATACGGAGAGGTGTCCTGGCGGATGAGCGAGCCGTCGGTGGATCTCGGCAGCGTGGACATCAACGCGACCGCCGACTCGGCAAAGACGCTGACCATAGCGAATACCGGCATCGTGCCGATAGAGGTCAGCGGCAGGATAGTCGCGACCGGCATCGGCGTGGAAAAGAGCGAGCGCAGCGGAATCCCGGTAAGCGTCAGGGCGGACGGCAAGGACGAGTGGATAGCGCTCAAATCGGGGCAGAACGCGGACTTTATCTTTACGCCCGAACAGGTCGGCGGCAAAATCGAGGGCATCAGCGTCGAGTTCCTTATGAGGTACAAATACGACGGCATGGAGCACACCTACTCCGAGATACTGCCGGTGTTCGGCAATATCCGAAACTCCGACGGCACCGACATACCGGACGACCTGTATGTCGAGCCGGCGGCAAGCGGCGCGCCCGCGTCCTGGGCGATGGGGGACGTGTTCCGGGCGATACAGCTCGGCGTGCTCACTCCCGACTTCCAGGGCGACTATAAGAAGCCGATAACCCGCGCCGAGTTCTGCAAGCTCGCCTACTTCTACTGGGGCGCGCTGTACGGCAACTATCCCTACTACGGCTTCGGCGACACGAATTTCACCGATACCGACGACCCCTATGTCTCGGCGATGTCGATGGTAGAGGTGGTCAGCGGCTACGGCGACGGCAGATTTGACCCCGACGGTCCGCTCACCCGCGAGCAGGCGGCGACCATCCTGTCCCGTCTGGCGGTCTCGGGCGGAAGGTACGGCGGCGCGAAGAAGACACTGCCGGATGGCACCGCCGACTATGCCGACAGCGCGGCGATAAGCTCATGGGCGCTCGAGGCGGTCGGACAGGTCACCGCCGCGGGGATCATGAACGGCATGGGCGACAATCAGTTCGCGCCGAAGGGGCAGTACACCCGCGAGCAGGCGATAGTCACGATAATGCGCCTGTACGACCTGATGAAGTGAGCACCTTTGCGACACAAAAAAGGATAAAGAAAACCCCTTGCAATCGAGTGATTGCAAGGGGTTTTTCATGGCGGAGGTGGAGAGATTCGAACTCTCGAGGAGCTTTTGACCCCTACACGATTTCCAATCGTGCGCCCTCGACCAAGCTAGGCGACACCTCCATGCGGCAACGAATATTGTACCACAACGCAAAAGCGTTTGTCAACCATCTTTGCCCAAACTATCTGTACTCGCTCATGTCCACGACACGGCCGCCCTCCACCCGCGACCGCTCCGCCGCGAACGCTATGTAGTGGCTCTCGGTTGAGTCGGCGAGCGTGGTGGTGCGTATGCCCGGCTCGCCGCCCTTTGCGATGTCGAGAAACTCCTCGACCAGCCGTTCGTCGCCGCCGGCGTGACCTCCAAACCCGCTTGCCAGCTTGGTCACGTCAATGTCGTAGCTGTCGCCGTCGAACGGCAGGACGTGTATCATCTCGTCGGACAGATTCGCGATTATCTGACCCTTCGTGCCGAGTATCACAGTGTCCCGACCGCCGCGCTTGGTAAACGCGCACATCGTAAGCTGCGCGGTCGCACCGCCCTCAAACTCGATGTTCACCACCTGGTGGTCGACCACGTCGTTGTCGCACCGCCACACACATCGACCGTACGGCCCGTTTGCGATGGCGTCGCGTATCTTCTGCTCGGTAGGCTCGGGCGCAAGCACGTCGCACGGCCAGCCCTTGTGTCCCTTGAGAAAGCCGGTCGCGTCGTTTGTCAGGTATATCTTCTCCGCGTCAAAGATGCACTGTTCGCGCACCGCACAGTCGACGCACCGCTCGGCGGAACCCTCCGGCGCGCGGTCGGCACGGAATTCGTACAGTCCGCCGAAGCTCTGGACCTTGGTCGCGCGCCGTCCGAGCAGCCAGACGAGCAGGTCGGTGTCGTGACAGCACTTTTGCAGTATCATCGGACTTGTTTCGACCGAATTTCGCCAGTTTCCGCGTACAAAGCTGTGTGCCTGGTGCCAGTAGACCACGTTTTCGATGTGCTGCACCGACACCACCTCGCCGACGGCGCCGTCGTCAAGCAGCCGCTTCAGCTCGTTATAGAACGGAGTGTAGCGCAGGACGTGACAGACGCACACCTTGCGCCCCAGGCGCTCGGCGATGTCCACCAGCTCGCGGCACTCGTCCGCGTCGGGGGATATCGGCTTTTCGAGCAGCAGGTCGTAGCCCTTCTCGAGCGCCGCCTTCGCGTGCCCGTAGTGCTGTCCGTCCATCGTGCAGATAAACGCGGCGTCGGCGAGCCTCGGCTGCGCGAGCAGCTCCTCGCCCGAGCTGAAGCACATCTCGTCGGCAATGCCGTAGCGTCGCCGCGCGATGTCCACCTTCTCGGGGATGATGTCGGCGACCGCGACGATCTTCATGTTTTCGGGAAAGTTGTTCTGGCAGGCGGCGTAGGTCTGGAGTCCCCGGCTGCCAAGCCCGATTATCGCGACGGTGCAGATGCTCATAGTCTCGCCTCCAAAGTTATATGCGTTTATATTCCGGCGCGCCGCAGATCCGCCCCGTACAGCGGCAGCGAGAAAAATTCGTCGCCGTTGAGACGGCTCTCCACCTGCTCGGAGTAGCGCGCCTCAAGCTCGTTTCGTCCGACGCTCGAGCATATCATAAGCGGGCGTCCGCGCCCGAGCCGCACGGTCAGTATGCCGATGAGCGTGGACGCGACAAATGGCGAGCGGAACTCGCTTCCCAGATTGTCGATTATCAGCAGGTCGCAGCGCATCAGCCGGTCTATCTCCGACTGCGCCGCGTCCCGCGTGTCGTCGTCATATGTGAATTTTTCGCGCTCGTACAGCGACACAAGCTCGCTCATGCTCCGCGCGATGACCGATTTTCCCTGCTTCGACGCCTCGACGGCGGTCGCCGCCGCAAGAAAGCTCTTGCCGGTGCCCGCGCCGCCGTAGATGAACAGACTGCGCTCGGGCGAACGCGCCGCCGCAAGCTCGCGGCAGAAATCGCGCACCGCCAGCGCGTTTTGGCGCGGTGTCGACTTCCAACCCTCGCACGGCTCGTCCGAGTAGAGCATCTCGTCGAACAGCTCAAAGCTCGAGCGCTTCGTCGGAAGGCTCTGCGAAAGCTCGGCTATCTGCTCCTCGGCGTACATCTTCAAAAGACAGTGGCATGGGCTGCGGTCGGGCAGATATCCGGTGTCCGAGCAGTCGGGACAGGTGTAGTGTATGTCCAGCGTGTCGGCGGCGTATCCGGCGTTCCGCAGCAGCTCGGCGCGCTCGACCTGCTGCTCGGCGTTCTTTTTGCGGAGGGCGGCGAGCTTTGGCGCGGGATCCTCGCCGTCGGTCAGCGCCGCGCGGAGTATCATCGGCGCGGTACTGCCAAGCTCCGCGTCTATGTCCGCTATACGCGGTATTTTTCGGTAAATTTCGGCGCGCCGCTCAGCCTGTTCCGACTCGGCACGCACCCGCATCGAAAACAGCCGTCCCTGCACCCGCGAAAGAATAGTCGCGTCCATACTCACCTTTCGTCACTCTCCTTTTGCTGTCTGCGCCGCCGCAGTTCCGCCGCGTCCTCTCCGCCGTACGACGGACGCGTCTGCCGTCCGGGCTTCTGCGAAGTGTTCGACGGCTTCTTCTCGGCGTCGTCGGGCACGCCGTTCTGCATCCAGTCCTCGATTATCCTGTCCATATACGCCCACTTGAGCGAGCCGGTCGCAATGACCGTGCGGTCGTATGCCCTGTATATCGCCTCGTCCTTTAGTCCGCTCGCCGACCACTTTTCGAGGTAGCGCCGCTCGGACGCGGTCAGCTCGCGCCCGTGTATCTGGAGTGCGGACGCCAGCCGTTCGATGTCCGCGTTCCGCGCCTCAAGATGGCGGGTGTACTGCTCCGCCTTGTCCTCGGTGTCTATCCCCTCGTTCAGCCAGCGGTGAGCCTCGCGCTCTATCGTCCACATCGCCACCCGCGCGGCGTCGCCCTTCTTCCGGCGCTCGCGGCTGACGCACCAGCTGACGAGCAGCATTATCTCGCCCGCGGGCATCCCCAGATGGTCGTATATCTCAAGCAGCTTCGCGGTGTCCGCCGGCGACAGCGTGCGGTTCATCCGCATCTGGGTGTAGGTTATCAGCGCGGCGAAGGCGGGGTCGCCCTCGAGCTTGTTCGTGAGGTCTGCCGACGAGTAGGTCGGCGGCTGTATCTCCTCCTCGAGCTCGCCCTTGGGAAGCACTCCCGCAGCGGACAGCGCAGCCTGCGCCGCAAGCGTCTCGCTCTCGCTCCAGCCGAGCGCGCGTGAGGTGGACTCGGCGGACGCTCCGCCCCCGCAGAGCAGATGCAGATAGTAGAGCGCGGCACGACCGTCACGGAGACGCAGTATCCGCTCCGCCGCAGCCGCCGATATAACGATGTCGCGCTCGTCCGCCATAACTTCACCCCATTATGTGCTGTATATCTGAAATTGTACCATAAAACCCGCGCGTAGTAAAGCAGTCAAATTTCGTAAAATTTCGCGCGCTTCCGATAGACAACCGCCGTAAGAAGTGATATACTAACTATGACTAATGTTGTAAACAAATAGCGCGGGAGGTTGTGGCAAAAGATGAAGACCAAGGTAAAAGTTACGATAAACGGCATGGATTTCACGCTCGTGGGGGAAAAGAGCGAGGAACATCTTCAGAAGGTCGGCGAGGTGGTAAACGCCAAGATAGAGGAGCTTAACGGAAGCGAGCTGGGTCTTTCCACCGTTGCGGCGACGATACTCGCGGCGGCGAACATTGCCGACGAGCTGCTCACCGAAAAGGAGACCGGCGAGACGCTGCGCGAGCAGATAAAGAACTACTTCGACGAAATTTCGGCGCTCAAGGACGAAAACGCCGAGCTTCGCCGCGAGCTTTCGCGTCTGTCGCCCGACGCGTCCAAAACGCCCGCGTGGGAGGAGCGCCAGTCCAAGCTCGACCTGGGTGAGGATAACGAAAACTGAAGCGCCGAGGCGTGACACGAAAGGTGAACGAAAAATGGAACTGCTCCTGCCGGCAGGTTCGCCGGAAGGTCTCCGTGCCGCGGTTATGAACGGCGCGGATGCCGTATACTTCGGACTTAAAAACTTCGGCGCCCGCCGAACGGCAAAAAACTTTACCGTAAGCGAAGCACGCGAGTCGGTGTCCTTTTGCCATGCGCGCGGCGTCAAGGCATATATAACCACCAACACGCTGCTGTTCGACCGCGAGCTGCCCGAGTTCTTCGCGCTCGCGCGAGAGATAAGCTCGATGGGCGCGGACGCGGTGCTGGTGCAGGATCTCGGCGTGCTGTCCATGCTGCGCGAGTGCCTGCCCGACCTGCCGCTGCACGCGTCCACACAGATGACGATACTTAACGCCGAGGGAGCCAAGAAGGCGGCGGCGCTCGGATGCACGCGGGCGGTCGCGGCGCGCGAGCTGTCCGGCGAGGATCTGCGAAAGCTCTGCGCCGACAGTCCGATAGAGATCGAGGCGTTCATCCACGGCGCGCACTGCTTCTGCTACTCGGGGCAGTGCTACTTCTCGGCGTGCGTCGGCGGACGGAGCGGCAATCGCGGCGGATGCGCCCAGCCCTGCCGCCTCGCCTACGGTTACGACAAACGCGACGACGCCTATCCGTTGTCACTCAAGGACCTTAGCCTTGCGGGACACCTCCGCGAGATGGAGGAGATGGGGGTCAAATCGCTGAAGATAGAGGGACGGCTCAAGCGCCCGGAGTACGCTGCGATAACCGCGCGGATATACTCGCAGGCGCTGAAAAACGGACGCGAACCGACAGCCGACGAGCTTGCGACGCTCGCCGCGGTCTTTTCGCGCGACGGCTTTACCGACGGCTATTTCACCGGAC
Source organism: uncultured Oscillospiraceae bacterium (assembly GCA_964493515.1). Lineage (GTDB taxonomy): Bacteria > Bacillota > Clostridia > Oscillospirales > JAAYOS01 > CANRIN01. The sequence continues at coordinate 6,609 of CAZBNJ010000036.1, forward strand.
ACAAGGACGATCCGGATATGCTCGGACGGCGCACCGAGGCGGCAAAGACGGTCACCGACCCGCTGTTTGCCGAGGCTCGGCGCAGCTACGCTCAGGGGGCGCGCGACCCTCAGCGCATCGGCGTGAAGTTCGCGCTGATGGTCAGGACCGGCAAGCCCTCGCTGCTTGCGGCGGAGGACGATGAAGGCCGCCGCGTCGTGCTGGAGGGAGCGCCCGCCGAGCCTGCGCGCACCCGACCGCTGTCCCCCGCAGAGGCCACCACACAGCTATACAAGACCGGCGGCACGCCCTACCGCTGCGACTTTGCCCGCGCAAAGGTCGAGCCGGGGGCGGCGCTGCCGCTCGCCGAGATAAACTCGCTTCGACGCACCGCGCTCGAGCGGCTGACCGCGCTGCGCACCGACCTTCCCGCGCGGAGGGTGTCCGAGCCGACGCCCGTCACCGAGCGCCCGCGCGCGCCGCATATGGCGCAGCTTGCGATGCAGGCGCGCACGCTCGACCAGATAAGCGACCGTCTGCTTGAGCATCCGCCCGAGCGGATATACCTGCCGATAAGCGAGCTGATGCGCTCGAACGACCGCACCCGCGACCTCGTCCGAGCGACCAGGGTGACGGCGGTCCCGCCGCGCATCGTGCATCCGACCGAGATGCGCGAGCTGATATTCGCGTTGGACGATCTCCGCGCGGACGGCGTGGGCGAGCTGCTCTGCGGCAACATCGGACTTATCGACATCGCCCGCGAGCGCGGATACCGGCTTCGCGGCGACTACGGTCTGAACATCACCAACTCGCGCGCGCTCGAGCTTATCGCGGGCGAGGGATTTGAGTCGGCGACACTGAGCTTTGAGCTGACCTTTCCGCAGATACGCGCGATAAGCTCGCCGATACCGCTCGAGATCATCGCCTACGGACGGCTTCCGCTGATGATAACCGCACGAAGGCTGGGTGAAAACGGAAGCTCGGCGCACAATCTGGTCGACCGCACCGGCGCGCGATTCCCGTTTATCGACGCGGAGGGCGGACGCAGCGAGATATTCAATTCGCAGAAGCTGTGGCTTGCGGACAAGCAGGAGGACTGCGAGTCGCTCGGCGTGGACACGCTGCGGCTGATGCTTACCACCGAAAATCCGCGCGAGGCGGAGAACGTGCTTGCGGCATATCGCGGCGAGCCGGACGCCCAGTCGCTCGCGCAGTATACCCGAGGACTGTATTACAGGGGAGTTGAGTAAAATGACACTGAAGTTTGATTACAAGCTCATACCGACGGCGGGGGGCTACACCGTGCCCGCGCCCTATCGCGGATCGGACGGAGCGGCGGGGCTTGACCTGCACGCCGCGCTGGACGGGCCGGTGACCGTAGAGCCGGGAGCGCGCGCGGGGATACCGCTGGGGATAGCCGCCGCCGTGCCGCACGGATATGTCGGACTGCTCTGCTCGCGCTCAAGCCTTGGGGTGAAGCACGGACTGATGATGGCAAACTCGGTCGGCGTCATCGACGAGGACTATCGCGGACAGTGGCAGGTGTGGCTGATAAACACGTCGGACACGCCGTACACCATACAGCCGGGTGACCGCGTCTGCCAGGTGCTGCTGCTGCCCTATGCCGTGGGCGAGCCGCACGAGGTGGATGAGCTGAGCGGCACCGAGCGCGGAAGCGGCGGATTTGGCTCCACCGGCAAGTAAAAAAGGGGTAAAACAGGCAAAATATGGAGAAGATCATACTTGCAAGCTCGTCGCCCCGCCGTCGCGAACTTCTGCGCCAGGTGGGATGCGAGTTTGAGGTGATAGTGTCCGACGTGGATGAGCCGCGTCCGCAGCGGGGAGAGGACCCGCGCGGCTTCGTTTCGCGGAGTGCCGCCGTCAAGTGCGACGCGGTGGCGCGGGAGCATCCCGACCGCGTGGTGCTCGCGGCGGACACGATAGTCGTCTGCGGCGGTGCGATACTCGGCAAGCCGCGCGACGAGAGCGACGCGTTCGATATGCTGAAAAGCCTTGTCGGGCGCGAGCATCAGGTGATGAGCTGCGTGGTCGCCCGACGCGGTGAGCGGTGCTCGCAGCGGCTGTCGGTGACCGATGTCAGCTTTCGCGCCGACATGACCGACGACGAGCTGCGGCGCTATATCGCGACCGGCGAGCCGATGGACAAGGCGGGAGCGTACGGGATACAGGGCATGGGCGCTCTGCTCGTGCGCCGCATCAACGGCGACTACTTCGGAGTGGTGGGACTGCCGCTTGCGGACACCGCGTCGCTGCTCGGCGAGTTTGGCGTAGAGCTTATTTGATTTTCGAGAGGGGGCGAGCATCGTGAAGAATCTGCTTCGGAACAAGGCCGTGATAAGCCTTGCGGTGGTGCTCGCGCTGATAATCGTGATGGGCGTGATAAGCTTTGCGGTGCAGGGCGAGTCCAGTCCGGTCGCGAACATCTTTGGGGTCATCGCTACGCCCTTCCGCTCCGCAGCGGACGGCATAAGCGGATTTTTCGAGAATATGTACGCGCGAAACTACGAGTTTGAGGAGCTTAAGGCGGAAAACGAGCGCCTTCGCAAGCTGATAGCCGACATGGAGGCGGACGTGCGCCGAGGCGAGCAGCTGGTCGAGGAGAACGAGCGGCTGCGCGACCTGGTCGGCGTCACCCAGGCGAGAAACGACCTGAATGTCGAGATGGCGAACATCGTCAGTCGGGGCAGCTCAAACTGGGAGTCCACCTTCACGATATCCAAGGGCACAAAGGACGGCGTGGAGAAGTTCGACTGCGTGATAAGCTCGGAGGGCTTCCTCGTCGGGCATATAAGCGAGGCGGGCGAGAACTGGGCGATGGTCTCCACGGTCATCGACACCACGACTTCGGTCGGCGCGAAGATATACCGCACCGGCGACGTGGCGACCGCGCTCGGCGACTTTGAGCTTATGTACGACGGCAAGCTCAAGCTCGCGTACTTCCCCGAGAGCGCGGTGCTGCTCAACGGCGATACGGTGCTTACGAGCGGCGTTGGCGAGGTCTACCCCGCGGGACTTCCGATAGGCAAGATATGCGACGTGCATCCGTCGGACAGCGGCGCGGGCAGCTACGCGGTGATCGAGCCGTCGGTCGACTTCGATTCGCTGGTGCAGGTGTTCGTCGTGACCGACTTTGACATAAACGAGTGACGCCATGAGAACAAACGGAAGGTTCGCGCTGATAATGAAATGGGCGCTGTACGCGGTGCTGGCTGCGGTCACCGCCGTGATGCAGAACTACGTCTTTTCGCGACTTGAGATATTCGGGATAACGCCGCTGCTGCTCGGAGGGCTTGCGGTGTGCATCGGTATGTTCGAGGGCGCGGCTGCGGGAGCGATATGCGGCGGACTGCTCGGCGCGGTCATGTACGCGACCGACACGGGCGTGGAGCTTATCTACGCGGCGGTCTACGCGTGCGGAGGCTTTGCCGCGGGAATGCTCTGCGAACAGCTTATGGGCAAGCGGCTGGCGGTCGCGGTGCTTATGTCGCTTGCGCTGAACACCGCGGCGTGCGTGCTGTTTTTCGTGCTGATAATGTGGCTGCCCGGACGCGCGGGACTGTTCGCGATGCTGCGCGTGGGACTGCCCGAGATAATCTATTCGACCGCCGTCACGCCGGTGGTATACCTGCCGGTGCGGCTGCTCGCGAAAGCCGGCGGCAGTCTTGAGGAATGAAACACGCGAAATAACAGCGAAAGGAGGGGACACAGTTGGAGGGACGAAGGCTGATGCGTCGGGTCTGCGCGATAGCGGCGCTGACATTGACCGCGGCGTTTATCATGGTCATACGCCTCTACGACCTGCAGATAGTCAACGGACTTGTCTGGTCGGAGCAGAGCGAGCGCCGCATCACACGCACCGTTGAGGTACCGGCGGCGCGCGGCGAGATGGTCGACCGCTACGGCAGAAAGCTGGTCACCAACCGCATCGCGTACAGCGTCGGCTTTGACACCAAGCTGCTGCCCTCCGGACGCGAAAACGAGATTGCGGAAAGGCTTGTCGCGTCGGCGGAGAGCGAGGGCGTCGAGTGGGACACCAACTTCCCGCTCAGGTGGTCGCGCGCCATGAACAGGTGGACGTATGCGAGCGACTCGAACATCGGCATGGGAAGAATGGGACGCTTCCTCGCGGCGCTGGAGATAATAACCGCCGACGAGCGGGAGAACTGGCAGGAGAAGCTCACCCCGCAGGAGCTTGCGGACAGGCTGTACGAGGAGTACGGGCTGGACGCGGACACCGACCCGCAGACCGCGCGGGGGATACTTGCGGTGCGCTGGGAGCTGGACATACGCAGCGCCCGCATCGCGCTGAACATCCCGCGCTATATCTTCGCCTCCGACGTGGACGGTCGGTTCATCTCCATCGTCGCCGAGCGCGATCTGCCCGGCGTGGAGATAGTGACCGAGACGGTGCGCCAGTACGAAACGGACAGCGCGGCGAATCTGCTCGGGCGCGTGACCAAGATATTTGAAAACGAGGTCGAGCAGTACAAGGAAAAGGGCTATCCGCTGGACGCGACCGTGGGCAGAGACGGCGCGGAGAAGGCTTTTGAGGACCTCCTGCGCGGCAAGGACGGCGTCCGCGTGGAGGAGCGCAGCGAATCGGGAAGCGTGACCGGCGTGGTCTATTCGACCGAGCCTCAGCCGGGAAACAACGTGATGCTGACCATCGATATAAGTCTCCAGGAGACCGCCGAAAAGTCGCTTGCCGCGCGCATCGAGGAGATAAAGGAGCTGGGCGAGGCGGGAAACAGCGGCGGTGCGGCGGATGTTGGCGGCGGCGCGGTGGTGGTGCTCGACGTAAAGACCTTCGAGATACTTGCCGCGGCTAACTACCCGACCTATTCGCTGAAGACCTTCGGCGCGGACTACAACGACCTGCTTGAGGATCCGCTCGAGCCGATGAACAACCGCGCGTTCATGGGTCTGTATCAGCCCGGATCGACCTTCAAAATGTCCACCGCCGTCACCGCGCTGGAAAGCGGCGTTATAGCGCCATCCACGCGGATAATGACCAAGGGAATATATACCTACTACCAGGGCTATCAGCCGGCGTGCGAGATATACCTGAACTATCGCGGCAGCCACGGACTGATAAACGTCGTGGACGCGATACGCGTGAGCTGCAACTACTTCTTCTTCGAGGTCGGACGGCTGAGCGGCATCGACCGCATGAACACCTACGCGCGTATGCTCGGACTCGGCGAGCCGACCGGCGTCGAGCTGCCCGAGTACACCGGCATACTCGCGGGCAAGGATGAGCGCGAGGCGGGCGGCGGAACGTGGTACGGCGGCGACACGCTCGCGGCGGCGATAGGTCAGTCGGACAACCTGTTCACCCCGCTTCAGATGGCGGTGTATGTCGCGTCGCTGGTGAATCCGAACGGCGAGCGCCTGGAGGCGCATCTTCTCAAATCGGTGCGCACCTACGACTATTCGAGCGTGATAAGCGAGTACAAACCGGAAGTCCTGTCCACGGTGGACATCTCCGACGAGACGCGCGATACGGTGATGAAGGGAATGCTTCAGGTGTCGCGCAGCGGCAGCGCCGTCGTGACCTTCGGCAACTATCCGATAGACGTCGGCACAAAGACGGGCACGGCTCAGACCGGACGGGGTTCACCGAACGGCGTGTTCGTTGCGTTCGCGCCGTATGACGACCCGCAGATAGCGGTCGCGGTGGTGGTCGAGCACGCGGGCAAGGGTTCGATAATCGGCTCGGTCGCGCGGGATATACTCGACGCGTACTTCCGAACGGACAGCTCATTTGACGCGGTGCAGGGCGAGGGCACGCTGATAGACTGATGAAAACAGTGAATCATGTTTGAATGTTTTGGCTTGCGCACATAAATTTTCCACAAAAACCGCTTGTAAATGTTCGCCGAACCTGTTATAATCAACCTATAATCGGGAAATTGGCTTGTGGAGGGCGTTGTCAGTGGGTAAGTCAGTGTTTGTGGCGAGCGGAAAGGGAGGCGTCGGCAAGACCTCGCTTGTGGCGGGGGTAGCCGCGTGCCTTGCATCCATGCGCTTTCGCGTGCTCTGCATCGACTCGGACGTGGGGCTTCGCAACCTGGACATCCCGCTCGGAATGACCGACGTGACCGCGCTTGACCTGGGTGACGTGCTTCGACGTGACGCCGCGCTGCGCGATGCCGCGGTCGAACATCCCGAGCTGCCCGGACTGTACCTGCTTGCCGCGCCGCCCGAGCTGACATCCGATGAGATAGCGATGCTGCCGGCGCTCATAACCTATGCCTCCGGTCAGTTCGACTTCTGCATCGTCGACTGTCCGGCGGGACTGGGCGTGACGGTGCGTGCCGCCGCAAAGGTGGGCGCAATGGGCATGATAGTCGCTACACCGGACCGCACGAGCCTTCGGGACGCGGAGGCTGCGGCGAGACTGTTTGAGGGCATCGGCCCGAAGACACAGGATCTCCGGCTGATACTCAGCCGCGCACGACCGTCGCTTATGGCGCGCGGCGACGCTCCAAACGCCGACGACGCGATAGACGCGGTCGGCATCCCGCTTCTCGGCGTTGTGCCGGAGGACGAGCGGGTCATATCCAGCTCCAACCGTGGCGAACCGCTGGTGCTTACGCGCACCGACGGAGCCGCCGCCGCTTATCTGCGTATCGCACGGCGTATCGCGGGAGAGCGGGTGGCGCTCGCACCGGAATTTTTGAAATAAAGCACAGACAGACGGCAGGGAAACGGGAAAGGAGAAAGACACATGAACATTGCCCTTATCGCGCACGACGAGAAGAAGGAACTGATGGTCCAGTTCTGCATTGCCTACTGCGGCATCCTCTCGAAGCATACCCTCTGCGCAACCGGTACCACCGGAAAGATGGTCGCGGAGGCGACGGGACTTCCGGTGCAGTGCTTCCTGACCGGAAATCAGGGCGGCGACCAGCAGATAGGCGCGCGCATCACCTACAACGAGATAGACATGGTGCTCTTCTTCCGTGACCCTCTCGCAAACACTCCCGCCGACGAGATAAACAGCCTTCTGCGTCTGTGCGACCTGAACACCGTGCCGATGGCTACCAACGTCGCGACCGCCGAGATGCTGGTGCTGGGACTTGAGCGCGGCGACCTCGACTGGCGCAACGTCGCGCGCGGAAAATAAACCGCACCGAGGGTACGGCATGGCAAGAGACATGACCTGGCTTGACGACTGCAAGACGGTCGGCATACGCGAATATGGCGGCGAGCATCACCTGCCTATCGACGGCGTTGAGATGGGCGACAGTGTGTACCGCGCGATGGGCGATACATGGCTTGACCGTGCGTCGCCCGAATTGTATGATGAGCTTGTGCGGATGTACACCGACGCGCGGATGGCGGACGACCCGATGTTCATTGACGACTATCCCGATGAGGATGAGATAGCGCGGTATCTGGACGCGGGAGAGACGTGGGTGCTGCGGCTTCGGTCGAGTGGAGAGCCGGTCGGCGCGTGCGTGCTTACGCAGGAAGCGGTGCTCGGCATGGACGCGGAGATACTGTACAGAGGCAGGACCTTTCGTGAGCACACGCCGGGCGAGAATTGGTTCTACGGCGGCAGCGAATACTTTCTGATGAAAAACTATGTTGTGCGCCCGCCGCTACATCCGTACAGCGACATAGTCACGCTTGTGGAGTACGCGGCGAGAGCTGCGGCGACGATGGGCGTGTACGAGCTGCGTATGCTGGCAAACCTTCGGGACAGGACAATGTGTACGGCGATGTGCATGACCGGAAGCGTTACGACGCTGCTGGCGCGCCGAGCGAACAACGAGGCGTACGTCGGCTACGATATGTACCGTTCGCCGAACGGGGGCGAACCGCAGCGGCATCCCTACTGCTCGCCCGCGTTTGAGAAGCTGACGCAGGAGGAGTACCGCAAAATGCTTGACGAGATGGGTATAGACCGAGAGATCGACGACGCGTATCTGAAATATCGACACCGCGACGAGGACGACGACTGAACCGAAAATCCCGAAACGAGGAGTTAATATATGGCAGAGATAATAACACCGCGCACAGTAAGCGGTTTCGTGGAGCTGTTGCCCGGAGCGCAGCTTCAGTTTGAGAGGATGAAAAAGACGCTTGAGAGGGTGTACGAGAGCTTCGGCTTTCTGCCCTTCGACACGCCGGTCATGGAGCCGAACGAGATACTGCTCGCAAAGGGCGGCGGCGAGACCGACAAGCAGATATACTCGGTGTCCAACGCGAACGGCGGCTCGGACTACGCCATGCGCTTCGACCTGACCGTGCCGCTCGCTCGATATGTCGCGCAGCACTACGGCGAGCTTGCGTTCCCGTTCAGACGCTATCACATCGGACGGGTCTACCGCGGCGAGCGTCCGCAGCGCGGTCGTTTCCGCGAGTTCTATCAGGCGGACATCGACGTGGTGGGCGACGGCGAGCTGGACGTGATAAACGACGCCGAGATGCCCGCGATAATCTACCGAATATTCACCGAGTGGGGACTTACCCGCTTTCGGATACGCATAAACAACCGCAAGCTGCTCGGCGGATTCTACGAGCAGCTCGGGCTTGGCGACAAGGCGGCGGAGATAATGCGCGCGGCGGACAAGCTGGAGAAGATAGGCGCGGACAAGGTGCGAGAGATGCTCATAGACGACGTGGGAGTGCCGGAGAGCGGGGCGGAGGAGATACTCGCGTTCATGGCGTCGTCCACCGGCTCGGCGGACGAGACGCTTTCGGCGCTGGAGACCCGCCGCGGCAGGAACGCGCTGTACGACGAGGGACTGGACGAGCTGCGCGCGGTGGTAGACGGCGTTCGCGCGTTCGGCGTGCCCGACGAGAACTTCCTGATAGACCTCACAATATCGCGCGGGCTGGACTACTACACCGGCACGGTGTACGAGACGCAGCTCATCGATTACCCCGAGATAGGCTCGCCCTGCTCGGGCGGCAGATACGATAACCTCGCGTCGCACTATACAAAGCAGAAGCTGCCCGGTGTCGGCATATCGGTCGGACTGAGCCGCCTGTTCTGGGCGCTCTGCGACATGGGACTTGTGGACACCGACAGCCGAAAGAGCGGCTGCGACGTGCTGGTGATACCGATGACCGACTCGCCGACGAGCGCGATAGAGGCGGCAAACGCGATGCACGGCGTGGGGATATCGGCGCAGCTCTACTTCGAGAAGAAGAAGTTCAAGGCGCGGATGAACTACGCAAACAAGCTCGGCGTCCCGTTCGTCGTGATAATCGGCGAGGACGAGGAGGCGGCGGGCGAGGTGTCGCTGAAGGATATGCGGTCGGGCGAGCAGAAGCAAATGAGCGCGGCTGACGCGGCGAAATTCGTCCGCGACACATTGGCCGGCGAGACGACACCGCCGCTGATAACCGAAAAGTAGGCTATTTACGGCACAAAATCACTGTTTTGGAGGCGTTTTTGATATGGTTCAGTCGAGAACACACAACTGCGGAGAGCTTCGCATAGGCGACGCGGGCAAGACGGTCCGCATCTGCGGATGGCTCGAGAATCTGCGCGAAGTGGGCGCGGAGCTTGCGTTTGCGATAGTGCGCGACTTCTACGGCACGACCCAGGTCGTGCTCGAGACCCCCGAGCTTATCGCGCAGATGAAGGCGATAAACAAGGAGTCGACCATCGCGGTGGACGGCACCGTGCGCGAGCGCGCGTCGAAGAACCCGAAGCTCCCGACCGGCGACATCGAGGTCGTGCCGGAGAGCATCGAGCTTCTCGGCCGCTGCCGCTACAACGAGCTGCCCTTCCAGATAAACCGCAGCCGCGACGCGGACGAGGCGACCCGCCTGAAGTACCGCTTCCTCGACCTGCGCAATCCGGAGGTCAAGAACAACATCGTTCTGCGCTGCAATGTGGTCTCGGCGTTCCGCAAGTCGATGACCGAGCACGGATTTATGGAGATAACCACCCCGATACTTACCGTATCCAGTCCGGAGGGCGCCCGCGACTATCTCGTGCCGTCGCGCAACCATCCGGGCAAGTTCTACGCGCTGCCGCAGGCGCCGCAGCAGTTTAAGCAGCTGCTTATGGCAAGCGGCATCGACCGCTATTTCCAGATAGCGCCCTGCTTCCGCGACGAGGACGCCCGCGCCGACCGCTCGCCCGGTGAGTTCTATCAGCTGGACATGGAGATGAGCTTTGCGACGCAGGACGACGTGTTCGCGGTCATAGAGGACGTTCTGCCGCCGATATTCGAGCAGTTCGGCAAGTACAGCCGCGCATCGACCGCTCCGTTCGTGCGCATACCCTTCTTCGAGGCGATGGAGAAGTACGGCTCGGACAAGCCCGACCTGCGCATCAAGCTGGAGCTTAAGAACGCGACCGAGCTGCTGGCAAACTGCGGTATGCCGGCGTTTGAGAACGCGCACGTCTACGCGGTTGTCGCGCCCGAGTGCTCGATGGCGCGCAAGGCGGTGGACAAGCTCGCGGCGGACGTCGAAGTCCAGACCGCCGAGAAGATGTACTGGTTCCGCGTCGACGAAAACGGCGAGATAGTGGGCGGCATATCCAAGTTTGTCGCGCCGATAAAGGAGCAGGTGATAGCCGCGCTGGGACTGAAAAACGGCGACATGGTCGCGCTTTCGGCAAACGCGCAGAAGCTCGCCGCGCAGAAGACCGCCGGCGTCATCCGCACAAAGCTGGGAAGCTCGGACGACCGCTATATCGACCGCGAGTGCTACGAGTTCTGCTGGATAGTCGATTTCCCGATGTACGAGATAGGCGAGGAGTCGGGTGAGCTTGAGTTCTGCCACAACCCGTTCTCGATGCCGAACGGCGGTCTCGAGATACTCAAGAAGGCTGCCGCAGGCGAGGTGGACCCGCTGACGATACTGGCGTATCAGTACGACCTGGTGTGCAACGGCGTGGAGCTGTCATCCGGCGCGGTGCGCAACCACGACCCGGAGATCATGATCGAGGCGTTCCAGCTGGTCCGCCTGGGCGAGGACGACGTGAAGAGCAAGTTCCCCGCCATGTACAACGCCTTCACCTACGGCGCGCCGCCCCACGCGGGCATCGCCCCCGGCGTGGACCGGATGGTCA
>CAZBNJ010000037.1:0-15079 GCA_964493515.1 uncultured Oscillospiraceae bacterium
AAATTCGCTTAAAAAGACAAGGCTTTATGCCCTGTCTTTTTGCGTGCTGCGATTGACAGGCTCGGATAAATGGGATAAACTGTAAGCGGAAAAAGATGTTTTTGGAGGGAGATGCGGATGGCAGACAAGTTAAACACCGGCGCGCCGCCGAAGTACGGCATCACCGCGCGAGCAAAGCGGATACTCACCATGCAGCTCGCGGGCGCGAACTTCAGCTACTACGTCGCAAACGCGGCTGCCGTGGGGTATCTGGCGGTCTACCTCAACTCGCAGGGCTACTCGTCGTCGCAGGTAGGCACCATCGCCGCGATAAACTCGGCGCTCGGGATATTCGCCGCGCCGCTGTGGGGTATGCTCGCCGACCGCTGGCGCTCGGTGGTCAAGGTCATCGTGCTTTGCGCGGTGGCGGGCGGACTGCTCTACGGCCTGGTGCCGCTGTTGGACAGCATCCACGTCGGCGCGTTTCCGATAGTGCTGGCGACGATTCCGCTGGCGTTCTTCTTCCGTATGCCGGTCATGTCGCTGACGCAGAGCGTGGCGCTGGAAAAATCGGAGCGCACCGGCATAAACTTCGGGATACTGCGCGCTGCGGGCTCGCTCGCGTTCGCGCTCGGGTCGATAGCGCTCGGATTCATCGTGCCGCGCACCGGCGTGTGGATAACCTTCTACGTCGCGGCGGTGTTCGCCGTCCCGACGATACTGCTCATCCTCTGCGCGACAAAGGGTGAAAAGACCGAGAAAAAGCCGGCGGTTCCGCTGCGCGAGCTGCACTTTGGCGAGCTGTTCGGCAACTGGAGGCTGATGAGCTTCTTCCTGCTGTCGGTTTTCGCCTGCGTGATGCTCAACTGCAACTCGACCTTCTGGCCGCGTCTGCTCGAGAGCATCGGCGAGGACGGCGCAAAGGTAGGTCTGGTCAACGGCACAAAGGCGTTTGTCGAGGTGCCGTTTATGATAATGATACCCCTGCTGCGCAAGCGGTTCAGGCTTGAGAACATCCTCCTCGTGTCCTTCGCGCTGTTTGCCGCAGAAGCGGTGGTGTATGTGTTCGCGACGTCGTTTTGGCAGGTGATGGCAGCCGCGATAGTGTGCGACGGCGCGGGCGCGGGGCTGTACTACGCGGCAAGCGCGACCTTTGTGTTCTCGCTTGCGCCCGAGCGCCTCAGCTCGACCGCGCAGGCGGTGCTCGCCGCGGTCGGGTCGGTCACCGGAGTGGTGGGCAGCCTCATCGGCGGATTTCTCATCGACGCGTTCGGGGTGCAGAGCTTCTACATCTTCGGCGCGACGGTCGCGGCGCTGTCTACCGTCGTGTTCGGCGTCATCTCCCGACGCAAGTCCGCGAGAGCTTGACCCCGCCGCACGCAAGTGATACAATAACCGTAGCTTTGATTTCACGGAGGGCGTATGGTTTTCAGCGGAATACCTTTCCTATACTACTTCCTGCCTGCGGTGATGCTGGTATATTGGCTCGTGCCGCGCGGATGGAAAAACGCGGTTTGCCTTGCGGCAAGCCTGTTTTTCTATGCCTGGGGCGAGCTTTCCTATCTGCCGCTGATGCTCGGTTCGATAGCCGCAAACTACCTCTTCGGACGGCTGGTCGCGAAGGGAAATCGGCGCAAGCGGTGGCTTATAATTTCGATAGTTTTCAACCTCGCGCTGCTCGGCGTGTTCAAGTACACCGGATTTGCGGTCAGGTCGATAGACTTGGTACTTCGCGCGGACCTGCCGGTGCCGGACATTGCGCTGCCGCTTGGAATATCGTTTTTCACTTTCCAGGCGATGAGCTATGTCATCGACGTCTACCGAGGCGACGCTCCGCCGCAGCGGAACATCCTGAAGGTCGCGCTGTACATTTCGGCGTTCCCGCAGCTGGTCGCCGGCCCGATAGTGCGCTACACCACGGTGATGGAGCAGATCGAGCGCCGCGAGATAACGCTGCAAAAGGTGGGTCGGGGGCTGCTCCGATTCTCGGTCGGACTTGCGAAAAAGGTGCTCCTGGCAAACACGCTTGCGGTGCTGGCGGACGCGGCGTTCGACACCGCATCCGCGTCGGCGCTGACCGCGTGGCTCGGCATATTCGCGTACACGCTTCAGATATACTTTGATTTCAGCGGCTACTCGGACATGGCGATAGGTCTTGGAAAGATGCTCGGATTTGAGTTCCTGGAAAACTTCGACTATCCGTATGTGTCGGGGTCGATAACCGAGTTTTGGCGGCGCTGGCATATCTCGCTCGGCTCGTTCTTCCGCGACTATGTGTACATCCCGCTCGGCGGAAGTCGGCGCGGGCTTGCGGTGCAGATACGCAACATCCTCGTCGTGTGGTCTCTGACCGGACTGTGGCACGGCGCGGGCTGGACCTTCCTCGCGTGGGGTGCGTACTACGGTGTGCTGCTCGTTATCGAAAAGTGCGTCGGCAGCGCGCGTCTGGAACGTATCCCGTCGGCGCTGCGGCATATCCTGACACTGCTGCTCGTGATGGTCGGTTGGGTGTTCTTCCGCGCGGACGGATTTGCGGGCGCAATGGGCTATTTCGCGGCACTGCTCGGCGCGAACGGCGGCGCGGACACGATGGCGCTGATATATCTGCACGACTACCTGCCTGTGCTGCTCGTCGCGGCGGTAGGCGCGGTGCCGCTTGTGCGAACGGTCGCGCGCAGGATAGGGGACTGCCGTCTGTTCAGCGAGGGAACTAACCTCGGATGGCTGCTGCGCGGCGCGGCCTGCTGGGCAAGTCTCGCGATCTGCACCGTGATGCTGGTGAACTCGACCTACAATCCGTTTATCTACTTCCGATTTTAGGAGCGAATATGGAAACAAAACACATGGGAAAACCGACAAAAGCGCCGCTTATGGCGATAATACCCTTCTTTTTCGTACTGATATTCTTTGCGGTCTGGAGCTTTGCGGACACCGACAACGAATATTCGACAGAGGAGGCACGGACGCTCGCGCAGTGGCCGAAATTCGACCTGAGCCATCCTGAGTGGGTGATCGGCGGGCTTGAGGAGTGCGCGGTCGATCAGTTTCCGGCGCGCTCGCGGTTCCTCAAAGCCTACTCGCAGTTGGAGCTGTTGCAGCACAAGGTGTTCACGCGCGACGTGTTTCTCGAGGACGGCTGGATATTCAGCCGCACATACGACCTGCGCAACAGCGAGTACGAGCGCGACATCAAGCGGGTGGCGGCGTCGGCGGAGAGCGTTGCGGAACAAGGGATACCTACGGTGTACGCGATGCTTCCGGTGAAAAACTACCTCGTCTCGGTTACGCCGTCGCTGCACCTCGACAACGGGAGCGAGCCGAACCGACAGCGGTTCCTCGCCGCGTTTGACGGCACGTCGGTGCTCGTAAGCGACATCGCGGGTGAGATGGCAAAGCAGGACGCGGCGACGCGCATGAGCCAGTGGTACGCGACCGACTTTCACTGGAACGGCGACGGCGCCTACGCCGCGGCGGAGCTGCTGCTCGGCGACATGGCGGACGCGGGGTTAATGCCGTCGCTCGACCTGCAAAGCCTCGTCGAGCGCAGCGAGTGGGACGCTGAGTACCATGGCGACCTCGCGCGGCGGTTCAGCTATCTGATACCCGAGACGCAGCCGGTGGTCGTATACCAACCGAAGGACACGTCGGATATGCGCTATTACACGTCGACCGACGCGAGCGAGCCGGTCGGGCGGGACAGCATCGTCGCGTCGGGGAAGGGCGCGGACAGTGTGGACTACGGCGCGGCGTACACCCAAAACATCGCCTACTACCGCGTAGAAAACGCGAACGCGGCGGTGGATATGCGCGTCGTCGTGTTCAAGGATTCGCTGGAAAACGCGATGACCGACATATTGAGCGCGGTGTTCCGCGAGCTTGTGGTGGTCGACGCGCGGTTCGCTCAGCAGACGAGCGCAGCCGACATCATCACCGACGCGGACGCGGTGGTGTTCATGTTCCACCAAAACAACAACGCGCCGGACACATCGAAATTCATCCTCGGCGAGTGACAAAAAATCGGACGCGTTACGCGTCCGATTCGTTTTTTGGCAGGCTTGACTTGAGATGTAGTACATAAAGGGTATTTTCACCACACCAGCATTACATTGACTGACGTATGTATTGGTGGTATACTTTAGCCAAAGTAAACTGGAATGGTGAGGATGAAAGTATGCTCAGGCTGGAAAAGGTAACCGGGAAAAATGTATGGGACATTTTGAAACTGCGTGTGGCTGAGGAGCAGAGCAGCTTTGTAGCAGGCAATGATACCAGCATTATCGAAGCCTATACTACCATAGCGGGAAATGGATATGCCTTCCCTTTCGGAATATATGAGGATGACGCGCCGGTAGGCTTTCTGATGATTGGTTTTGATACGGATGATTACTGGGACGACGCCCCACCAATTGCTAAAGGCAATTATAATCTGTGGCGATTGATGATAGATAAAAACCACCAGAATAAAGGGTATGGAAAAGAAGCAGTCAGACTTGCATTGGAATTCATAAAGACATTTCCATGTGGTGAAGCAGAATACTGTTGGCTGTCATACGAACCTGAAAATAGAATTGCCAGCCAGTTATACCGCTCATTTGGATTTGTCGAGACCGGAGAAATGGATGGCGAAGAATTGATCGCAATTTTGAAACTATAAAATATTCGATTCTAAGGGGGAGTTTCACTTGGTGAAATTCCCCCTTGACAAATGCTCTCCCGGAAAAAGTTTCCGAAATAGCAGATAGAGTGCCGCACCTATCACCACGCCGACCGCATTGAGGATGAGGTCGTCGGTGTCAAAGCTGCGCCCGACTATCGGCTGGATGAGCTCGGTAACAAGCGAGACGGCGAACCCGACGCACAGGACCCTTGGGAAGGTCGCCCCGCGCCACACCCACATCAGCAGGAAGCCCATCGGCAGGTACATTGCGATGTTGCCGAGCATCATGAACGATATCCAGCTCCCGCCGGTGTATTCGCCGCTGATGTACCGAAAAATAGTCGGCATGAGGTTGAATTCGCCGGAAAACAGCGGCGCAAGTTCTCCGCCCGAGTATCCGTGTTTAAAGAAATAGAACAGATACGACCACATATTTGCCGGCGTGCAGACCAGTGCGAACAGACCAGCGAGATAACACGCGAACAGTCCGAAGCCAAGCTCGCGCGAAATGTGCCCGCGTTGCCGACCGTGTTTTTTCAGCCATAGCGAGCGAAACAGCTCGAAAAGCGCCGTGGATATCAGCGCAAACGGCAAAACCTCAAAGAAATAGCTCATCAAACTCCCTCCAGATCGAACGGTGGGGTGTACGCCGCGTCGGCGCTCTCCGCGCCCTGCTCGTAGCCCTCAAAGCCGAGCGCCTCCACGGCGTCCGCGACCAGCGCGTACTCGTCCTGCGTGACCCGCCGTGTAAGCTCGGTCGGGAAATCGTGCGGCGGCGCGGAGGGCGGGGTGTACTGGCTCATCAGCCCGACCAGTATCTCGTCGGGCGGGATAAGGTCGTACAGCGCCTCGAACACGGCGATGCTGTCGTCCGCGTGCCCGGGAAGCACAAGGTGTCGGACGAGCACGCCTTTTTGCAGGATGTCGTCGTCGTCAAACGAGTATGCTCCGACCTGGCGGTGCATCTCGACTATCGCCGCCGACGCGCGCTCGAAGTAGTCGGCCGCACCGGAATACCTTGCGGCAAGCGCGTTCGAGCGATACTTCAGGTCGGGGAGGTAGACCTGCACCATACCGTCGAGCATGCGCAGCGTGTCGAGCGATTCGTAGCCGCCGCTGTTCCACACGACGGGTATCGACGGCTTTGCGCGCTCGAGGGCGGCGACCACCCACGGCGCGTAGTGTCCGGCGGTGACGAGGTTCAGGTTGTGCACGCCGGTCGCTTCGAGGCGGCGGAACACGTCGGCAAGCTCGTCCACCGACAGCTCTTTGCCGAAGTTTTCCGCCGATATCTCGCGGTTTTGGCAGAACACGCAGCCGAGCGCGCAGCCGGAGAAGAACACCGCTCCCGAGCCGCGTGTGCCGCTGATACACGGTTCCTCCCAGTAGTGCGCCGCCGCGCGCGCGACCTTCACCTTCGACCCGCCTCCGCACAGGCCCTGCGCGACCGTTCGGTCGGCACCGCAGCGGCGAGGGCAGAGGGTGCAGGCGGTCGGTATCGAAAGCCCGCTCATGCGCGGAATCGGTAGCCCGCGCCCCACACCGTTTCGATGTACTGCGGGCTTTGTGTGTCCTCTTCTATCTTTTCGCGCACCCGCTGGACGTGGACAGTGACCGTCGCGACGTCGCCGAGCGCGTCCATGCCCCATATGCGGTCGAACAGCGCGTCGCGGCTGAACACCTTGTTCGGGTTCTCGGCAAGGAAGAGCAGCAGGTCGAATTCCTTCGCCGTAAGGTTGCGTTCGCGGCCGTTCATGATGACCTTGCGCGCGTCTCGGTGTATCTCAAGCCCGCGTATCTTCAGCACGTTGGAGCGATGGACGCCGACAAGTCGCGAGTAGCGATCGATGTGGTTTTTCACTCGCGCGACCAGCTCGCCCGGGCTGAACGGCTTTGTCATGTAGTCGTCCGCGCCGAGTCCCAGCCCGCGCACCTTGTCAAATTCCTCGCTGCGCGCCGACAGGATTATCAGCGGAGTTTCCTTCTTCTCGCGGATGCGGCTGCAGACCTCGAATCCGTCGAGACCGGGCAGCATCAAGTCCAGGATTATCAGGTCATAGTCGGTGGAAAGCGCGAGCGCGAGCCCCTGCTCGCCGTCGCCCGCTATGTCGCAATCAAAGCCGCTTATCTTCAGATAGTCGCGCTCAAGCTCGGCTATCGACTGTTCGTCCTCAATTATCAGAATCCGCATTTTTGTCCTCCTTCTTGAGAAAGGTCAGATGCACGTCGGTGCCCTCGCCGACGTGTCCGGTTATCCATATCCGCCCGCCGTGCTTTACCATTATCTGACGGGCTATCGCAAGCCCCAGACCGTGCCCCGCCGCGCCGGCTGTACGCGCGGGATCGCCGCGGTAGAAGCCCTCGAATACCTTCTCGGCGTCCGACTGCGCGATGCCGCGTCCGTTGTCGGATACGATCACATGAACGCCGGTGGGAGTTCGCTCGGCGGACAGCCTTACGCACAGCTTTCGCTCGGGGGAGCGGTATTTAATCGCGTTGGACAGCAGGTTTTGGAACACGCGGCCGAGCTTTTCGCGGTCGAACCGCACGTCGAGCCGTTCGTCGGGGATGTCCGACTCGAAATCCGCGTCCGCGCGCTCGAGGTCGATACGGAAGTCGTCGCAGAGGGTGCGGAGATAGTCGAATATGTCGCTGTCGCTGAAGTCAAAGCTCATCCGTCCAAGCTCCAGCTCGGAGAAGTTGGACATCTGCTCAATCATCAGCTCCATCGTCTGCGCCTTCTGCGAGATGGTCTCGGCGTAACGGCGCTGCATATCCGGTGTGGACGCTACGCCGTCGACAAGACCCTCGGCATAGCCCTTTATCGCGGTGACGGGGGTGCGCAGATCGTGCGATATGTGCGCCAGCATCAGGTTGCGCTCGCGCTCGTAGCGGATGTTCTCCGCCACCTGGTCGCGAAGTCGGCGGCGCATCTCGTCAAACGCGGTGCAGACCTCCTGCACCTCCGAGACGTTGCTGCCAAGTATGTCAAAGTCGAGGTCGCCAGAGCTTATCCGTCGCGCGGAGCGGCTCAGCTCTTTCATAGGCGGAAGTATCTTTCGCGACAGATATATGACACCTATCGCAAAGGATACGACGATGAGCACCAGCGCGGCGATGCCGAAGGCGAGGACATAGCCGAACAGTCGGCTTCCCGGGCGCATCTGCCGCGAGAACTCCTGCTCGTTGAAAAAGTTGCGGTATTCGTCGTCGATGCCATCGTCGGTCGGAAACCCTGTCGTGTCGTTGTCCGGAGGGACGGCATACTCGCCGGCGGGCTGTGTCATCGCCGCATTTCTCGGCTCACCGAACACAAAAGCGGCATACATCGCCGCAGCGAGCAGCATGAGCAGCATCGCCGGGATGAGTATCATGAGCAGTATTGTGATGATAAGCCGCTTTTTCAGTGTCAAGCTATCACATGTCCTTTCGCTCGAAGATGTAGTAGCCGCCGCAGAAGAAGAGCATCCCATAGCCGAGCAGCATGCCTATCTTCATTATCATCGCGCCGAACGGCAGGGTGGTGCCTATCCATAGATTGTGCCACTGACCGTAGCTGGTGAACAGCACCGCGCCGACATGCGGCAGAAAGAGATTCGCGACATACGACCCGACCAAAACGATGATGCAGATGAGCATGACAAGGGTGGACGAGCGGGTGAGTTGGTTGACGAACACCGCCATCAGCGCCATCACGAGCAGCGGTATCGCGTCGAGCAGATACGCGCCGAAGGAGGAGAAGAACCCGTGCAGGTTCGACCCGCCGATAAGCTCGAATATCACCGCCACAAAGAACAGCGCGAACAGATAGCACACGCCGAGCAGATAGACCGCGAGCGCCTTTGCGAGGAATATCTTGAAGCGGCTTGCCGGACGCATGAGCGATGCGCGCATCGAGTTTTCGGATACCTCGCTTGAAAACAGGTCGCACGCGCCCATGAACAGTATCAGCGGGACGTAGATGGATATAAAGAAGCCGAGCAGCATCATGCGGAGATTCAGTCCGCGAAGTCCAAAGCCGCTCGCGCGCTCTATCGCCATCTGCACGAGCAGCACGATGGCGCATATCAGCACCTCGATCGCCAGAAACACTATGTACTTTTTGCGCGCAGCGAGCTTTGATATCTCGCCGCGAAACACACCCATAAACATCTGCATCGTATGACCTCCTTACAGCGCGCCGCCGCGCTTTTTGCGGACTTCCTCGAGGAAGTAGTCCTCGAGTGTCGGGCTGTGGCGCAGCGCCTCATCCATCGTCGTAAAGCTGAACAGCTCGCCCTCGTGAACGACCGCGACCTTGTTGCAGGTGCGCTCCAGCTCCGCCGCGAGGTGGCTCGCTATGAGAAATGCGCATCCCTTCTCCCGCGCGGCGCGGACTATCATCTCGCGCGTCTCGACGATGCCCTCGATGTCCAGTCCGTTTATCGGCTCGTCGAGAACGATGAGATTTGGATCGCCGAGCATGGCTATCGCAAGCCCGAGACGCTGCTTCATGCCGAGCGAGAATCGCCCGACCTTGTCGCGCTCGTAGCCGCCGAGGTGCATCATATAAAGCGCGTTCAGCGCGTCCTGCTTACTAAGTCCACGCACCCGCGCGGCAAGCATCAGATTCTTTTCGGCGGACAGATTTTCGTACAGCGCGGGCGACTCGATAAGGCAGCCCATCTGCGCCGTCGCCTGCTCGTACTCGCGCTCTATCGAGTGTCCGAACAGGTCGCACGCGCCGCTCTGGGCGTGACAAAGCCCGACGACCACTTTCATTATCGTCGTCTTGCCCGAGCCGTTGGGGCCGAGCAGACCGACTATGTCGCCGGGGTAGATGTCCAGATTTATGTCGCGCACGCCGCGTCCGTTGGAGTAGAGCTTGGTCATGTTCTCGATGTGCAGGATCGGCGCGGTGATTGTATTAGTTTCGTTCAAATGCTTTCACCTCTTATACCAACGCCGAAACCGAAAGCGACTATGCGCCTTCGGTTTCGGGGGAATATCGTATATTTTGATTTACTCGAAGCGGTATATACCGTCGGCGTCGGAAATTAGGGTCGCGCCATCCGGTGCGTCGAAGTAGGCGGAGTCGGAAAGGACGTAGCTGAAAGCGGCGTTGAACATATCGCACGCCTCTTCGTAGGTGAGACCCATCTCGGCGGCGGCAGTCTCGAAGCCGGAGAAGTTGTCCGCCGTTGCGTAGTTGGCGTTTACCAAGTCGTCAAACGGTACGGCGACGATGCCGAACTTCGCACCGGTGTGCTTGGTGTCCGCTATGACAAAGTCGGTGTCGATGCTGTCGCTTGTGAAGCTCTCGTCGTATATATCGAACGTGCGGATGTCGATGCCAAGCTGTTCGGCAAACAGCGCGATGAAGTCGAGCGGTGCGTACTCAAACGCGTAGCTGTACAGCACGCTTTCGGAGCCGGGAATGTCGTGCACCGCGTACTCGCCATCGAAGGGCTTGCCGGTAATGTCGCTGTATGCCTCGAGCAGAGCGTCCATCAGCGTGTCGGGGGCGATGCCGTAGAACTTCTCCGCCGCGGTAAGTATCGTCTGGGTGCCGGCGGCGTCGGCAAACCACTCGGCGCACGCCGCGTCAAACTCGCTTGCCTCAACGAACACATCCGGGTACACTTCGTAGTATTCGGTCGAGCTATCCAAACTGTCGGCGCCGTAGAGGTCAAGCACGGGGGTGCCGAACACATCGTCGATAAGTCCAAATTCGTGCAGCGCCGCCGTGTTGGCAAACCGCTCGGAGAAGCTTTCATAGGAGGTTTCCGCGTATACCGTGTTGTGATAGGTGGTGGTGCGTCCGTGCTCGGTTATCGTGTACTCGTAGTCGGTCTCCTTGCAGCTGCGAGAATAGTCGAGTATCCGCGCGGCGTTCGGGTTTACCACCGGCAGGGATATCTCCACCTCGTCGCGGCTGTCAAACTCGCCGCTTATGGTCAGCGTCGCCTCGTGCCAGCGGCCGTCTATCATCTTGAACTCGACCGAGCCGGACAGAGTGTTTGCCATCAGCCGACCCTGCGAGTCTATCGAGAGGTCGCAGGACGCGTTTGTTATCCTCGGCTCGCCGTCGAGCAGCATGAACAGCATGTCGAGGTCGCGGCGCTGGAGAAGCTGCTCAAGCGAGATGTTGTTGAGTGTGCGGAAATAGTCCTTGGTGGAGGGATACCAGTCTATCGACAGGTCCTTGTTTATCACCGCCGTGCCGGTGTCGTCGTGCTCATTTTCTATGACATCCCAGGCGGCACGGCGCGCGGCGCGGTACTCCTCGGTCCATGTGTCCTCATCGGCGAGGTCTATCGCGTCGAGGACGCAATAGCCCGAGCTGTAACCCCAAATGTAGTCGTTGTCGAACGCGAGCGAGATCACAGCCTGCACTATCTCGGGAAGCTGGTCGCCGCTGAGCGACACGCGGTAGCGCTTCAGTCCGTTCTCGCTGCCAATGTATACGAAGTTGTTCTTCAGGTCGCCGACAAACATATCCACCGCAAGCTCGGCGATGCGCAGCACCTTTTGATTGTACTCGTCGCTCAGATCCGTGTCAAAGTCGCTGAACACGTTGCCCGAGCCGTAGCGGGTGTCGATAAACCAATAGTCACTGTCCGGGTCGTAGGAGTAGGAGGTGTACGGCATCTTGGTTATTTGGTCCTTGGGATTGACAACGCACCACGCCTCCTCACCGTCATTGGCAAGGTCAAGCAGATTGGAGGTGCCCTCGTAGCGCACATAGCTTATCGCCTCGCCCGTCTTGGCGCTGCGGTCAAACTGCTCGGTGTAGTTGATGTTTATCAGGCTCACGTCGTCCAGCGTTATCTCGACGTTGCCGTGACCCGAGTAGCGATCCATGTTCAATAGTCCGATAAGTCCGCGCTTGTACGCCTCGTAGCCGCCGGCGTTGCCGATGTTGGCTACCGCCGCAGAGCAAAGCAGCACCGCGCCGAGTATCAGACAGACTATCGTGACAAAGTGTTTGTTCTGCCTCATAATTGATTCTCCTTTCGGGTTTCTGGATATATCATACACCCAAGGGCTAAATATGGCATAAAGCAGGTATAAACAATTCATAAACTTTTGACCTGTAAGCTGATTATACCACACTATCGGCGTTTGCGCCACAAAAAAGAGGAGATCGCTTCGCGGTGAAGCGACCTCCTCTTTTCGGTCGTGATTACTGCTTGGAGAACTGATCCTTGCCGACTCCGCAGAGCGGGCAGGTAAAGTCGTCGGGCAGATCCTCAAACTTGGTGCCCGGAGCAATGCCGTTTTCCGGCGAGCCGACTTCCTCGTCGTACTCCCATCCGCACACATCGCAGACATACTTCATAGGAAAAACACTCCTTTCGCAGCTTATCATAGCCTGTTTTTTGCCGTTATATCCCAACGTTGCCGCTGGATATACCCGCGTTGCTGTCGGAAAGAGGCAGCCAGTTTATCACCTTTTCGATGTACTCACCCCAGAACTCCCATGTGTGGCCGCCTTCGCTCTCCGCCCAGGTCACGTCGTAGCCGAGACCGACGAGTTTGTCGCGATATGCCTGGTTCGGAGCGAGAAGACCGTCCTGAAGTCCGCAGCAGAGGTAGATCTTCGGCTTGTTCGGATCGCCGGCGACCCTGTCGGCAAGAGCCTCATAGTCGCTGTCCGAGCCCTCGTAGTCCTTCACGTCGGAAAGACCGAACATCGCGCAGTACTGCGTCGCGGTCATCATCTGACGCGGTCCGTCGGTCGCGCTCAGGATGCCCTGCTTTATCAGCGCGGACGAGAGACCGGCTATGCAGCTGAACGTCTCGGGATGGCGCAGTCCGTTGACGATGGCGCCGAAGCCGCCCATCGACAGTCCCGCGATGAAGGTGTCCTCGCGCTTGTCGGACACGTTGAAGGTCTTGCGCATAAAGCCGACGAGGTCCTCGGCGACGAACGTACCGTAGCGGTCGCCGGTCACCGACGAATCGCAGTAGAACTTGTTGTCGCCCGACGGCATGACGACGGCGAGGTCGTGCGCCTCGGCAAACGCCTGCACGCGCGTGCCGGTCACCCAGTCGGTGTAGTTGCCGATAATGCCGTGGAGCAGGACGAGCAGCTTTTTCGGCTCGTTCGACGGCTCGGGCTGTCCGGGGAAGGTCATCTTGTCGGTCGGCATGATGATATTCACCGGTACGGTGCGCATGAGCGATTTTGACATAAATGACGCAGTTATAAGAGCCATAGGACACCTCCGAATCAGATTTGTTGTATCCAAATTATACCAGAGTTTGCGGAAGTATGCAAGCGCCGACTAATCACTTCACCGACAGGGTTATGTCCAGGTGCAGCTTCGGCAGCGGTATGCGGTACTTCTCGTCCAGCTGCGGCCCGCACGAGCCGGTGCCGACGCCCGCCATCGCCGCGTCGACGCATATCACGTTGGACGCGCACTTCTCAAGCTGATAGTTGTGCGGCTTTGCGGCAAGCTCCTCCTGGGTATACTCGCTCGCGTTAAACGAGAATCCGCCGCTGTGCTCAAAGCGTATCGTCGCGTCCGGGCTTATCACCTCGGCGAACTTGCAGCCGTAGTGCGAGCCGTTCTCCTGCGGACGGATGTAGTCCTCGTGCATATCCTCGATAAGCTCGACGTAGTCGCCTACGACCGACGCGCGGTGCTTGTCGATATAGCTCTCGAACGGGCCGTAGCCATAGTAGCGCGCCGCGTCGAAGCGCTTTGGCAGGAAGAAGCGCAGACCGAAGCGGGGCAGCATCTCCACCTTGTTGGAGGTCTCCGCGTCGGTGATAACGCGCAGCGCGCCGTCGCCGTAGAAGCAAAGCTCGGTCTCGGCGCGGGCGAACGGCTGCAAGGTGTTCCAGCCGAACGAGTGCGATATCTTTACCGACACGCCGTCCTTGCGCTTCTCCGCCGAGGTCGAGTAGACCTTGACTGTGTAGTTGTTCAGGTGAGCGCGGTACCACTTGCCCTTGAGATACATGTCGTTGTCGGTCGGCGCGCGGAAGAAGTTGAACTCCATCGGGCGGTCGAGCAGCTCGACGCCGTCCTTTTTCATCGAGCAGAGGCAGCCGTGCCGACGGTCTACGACATACTCCATGTTCTCGGCGGTGATGATAAAGCTGAACACGTCCTCCGAAAGCTCGACACTGCCGCCGGCGTGGGGCGTGTCGACTGTTTTTTCGCAGAGCAGCAGCTGGTCGTCGGCTATCGGATAGCCCTGCTCGCACCATATCGTATCCCGCTTTGCGGTAAAGCTGAAGGTTATGTAGACGCTCGTGCCGTCGACGTCCGCCGCCTCGGGGATGCTTATGACGGTACTGCCCATCGGCTCGACCGAGAACTCGACGCTGCCAGAGGCTATCGGACGGCCGAGGTCGGTTATCTCATAGTCGCAGTCGAGGTGGTCGCCGGCGTTCTCAAACACGAGCACGCTGGAGAACACGAACTCACCGGACTTTTCGCCCTTGGTCACGCGCACCGGACGGTACACCTGCTTGGTCTCGAGCAGTCCGATGTGCGGCGTGCGGTCGGGGTAGACCAGACCGTCCATGCAGAAGTTGCCGTCGTGGTGCGGCTCGCCAAAGTCGCCGCCGTAGCCGTACTTTATCTTGCCGCCCGCCGTCTCACCCTGTATGACCGCGTGGTCGCACCACTCCCATATGCAGCCGCCGATGAAGTGCGGGTTCGAGTGGAAGGTGTTGTGATAGTCCTCAAGATCGCCGTTGCCGTTGCCCATCGCGTGGCTGTACTCACACAGGAAGAAGGGGCGGTTCTCGCCCTCCGGCAGGCGGTCCATGAAGTGGTCGGGGTGGACATACATGTGCGACACCATGTCGAGAATGTCGTTCGGCGTGTCGTCCAGCGTGCCGTACATGCTCTCATAGTGGACGAGTCGGGTGGAGTCGAAGTCCTTGACAAACGCCGCCGCGTCGCGGACGTTCTTTCCCCAGCCGCTCTCGTTGCCGAGCGACCATATCACGATGCACGGGCGGTTGAGATGCTGACGCACGAGCTTTGCCGAGCGGTCGACTATCGCGTCGCGGAAGCTCGGGTCGCAGGAAAGCAGCGATATGCCCTTGTAGCCGTCGCGGTAGTCGAAGTCGAACGGATTGTGCACATCCATGCAGCCGTGGCTCTCAAAGTCCGCCTCGGCGATGACGTAGAAGCCGTACTCATCGCACAGGCGGTAGAACTGCGGAGCGTTGGGGTAGTGGGAGGTGCGTATCGCGTTTATGTTGTGCTGCTTCATAAGCTCGAGGTCGGTGCGCATCTGTGCCTCCGACGCGTAGTAGCCGGTGTCCGGATAGCTGTCGTGACGGTTCGCGCCGCGGATCTTTATCGCGCGTCCGTTGAGCGTGACCACGCCGTCCACTATCGCTATCTCACGGATGCCGACGTTCTCGCCTATGACCTCGCCCTCGCTCTCGATGGTGAGCTTATACAGCGACGGAGCCTCCGCCGACCAGAG
>CAZBNJ010000037.1:15179-17237 GCA_964493515.1 uncultured Oscillospiraceae bacterium
AGACAGCTGTCCACGCCCTCGAAGGTGAGTATGCGGCTAAGTCCGTCCGGCGTGTAGTCGTATGTGCGTTTGTACACACCGACCGGTGTGTCGTCCGGCACGAACGGCGGGTCGAAGGGTATCGGATAGCGGATGTTCGTGTACTGCGGAGCGTCGTAGCCGTGAAGCTGCCAGTTGGACGGGACGGGGATGGTCTTGATAAACGGAGCGTCGGTGAAGTCGTCCTCGAGATCTATGACGCTGCTGTAATAGCGAAAGCCCCAGCTTCCGTTCAGCATCTCGACCTTGGACGAGTTTTCCTTGGACAGGAAGGGGTCCTCGCCCTTGCCGAAGGGCACGAACCACGCGTGGTCGGCGAGCGTGCCGATGTGCAGCGCGGACGAGTCCTCGTGGTATATCATCCTGCTTTTTGGGCTGCCGGGCTTGGAAATAGTCGCCAGATTCATATTTGTTCCTCCTTTTTTTCGACCGTGACCACATTCCACGCGTCGACTAACCGCTCGAGCGAGTAGGACGCGTTTGCGGGGCTGGTGGACGGCAGCGCGGTCGCGGCTATGCCGACCTCCCGCTCCAGATGCGCGCGGTAGAGCCGATGCGCTGTACCGCCGTTGGTGAACACGCGCGATATGTTTGTCTTTGCGACCAGCGCCGCGACGTTGTTTGGCAACGCGTTTCTAATAGAGCTGTCGTCCGAGCCGACGATGTCGCAGCTCGCGATGACGTCCCACAGCGCGACACGGTGGGCGAGAAGGAAATCCCGCTTTTCCTGAGTGGAGGAGGGGACTTCGCCGCCGAACAGCGCGGCGAGAACCCGCCAGAACCGATTCTGCGGGTTGCCGTAGTAGAAGCTCTGCTCCCGCGACTTGACCGACGGGAAGCTACCGAGTATGAGTATCCGCGAGTTCTCGTCGAACACCGGCGGGAACGGGTGGGACAGATGGGTGTATGTAGGAATGGCGGTCACCTCGTTTTTTTGATTGGTACCCACATCCTGAAAGCCGTGGGAATGCCGCCGGACTTAAACCAGTCCTCGTCGAAGATGTGCTCCTCGTAGAAAACACCGCTTCCGCAGTCAAACTCATAACCGTCGGTGCGTTTCATAAAGTCGGCAAAGGCACTGCTTGCTTCGATAAGGCACCGCGCCATGTCCAGGTCGCCGTTTTCATCATATGTGTTCAGTGCCACGTCGCTTACCAGGTACAGACCGTCCGGACCGTTTTCCACCGGCTTTTCGTGGAACATCGGTGCGTCGGCTTCCTCGCCGAGCAGAAGCATCATCGCGGTATACGGATGTCTTATGTGCTCGCCCGCGTCCTTGTGTTCGCCCTTCGGATGGTGTCCGAGCGGGGCGACACCGATATATCGCCTTGCGGTCCTGTCGCTGAGGTTTGCGCTTGCCCATTTCCGCAGCAAATCCCATGCGGCGGTTTCGGGGTCGACGCAGTCGACGCTGAAAGATATCACATGGGAATTTTTCAGCTCGTTTACCGAAACGATAGGCTTCCGATTTATCTCCAGCCGTCCCTCACGCATGATTTTGCGGACGGTCAGCGGCGGCACGGAGCGGAACGGACTGCCCGCGCGAATCTCCTTCGGCGTACTGCCAAACTCTGCCTTTATAGCGCGCGCGAAAGCGGACTGACTCTCATAGCCGGCCGCGGCGGAAATGTCCGAGATACGCGTATCCGTATTCGAGAGCTTCACGGCGGCGTTTTTCAGCCTTAACTTTCGTATGTAGTCCTGCAGGTTCATGTCGAACAGGAAAAGGAAGAACCGCTGAAAATTGCGTTTTGACATCCCCGCGAGACGACAGACCTTGTCGAAGTCGACTTCGCCCTCGACGTTTGCCTCGATGTACTCCAGACTCTTTTGAAGCTCGTCTATGTATGCCATGTTCTCACCCCAAACTTATACTACCACGTTTTGGGGCAAAATGCTATGCCGCAAACGCCATTTGAGGGACAGATATTTGCGGCAGTGTGAGAATGATTTTGACGGACTCTATTCCCACTCGATGGTACCCGTCGGCTTCGGCGTGAGGTCGTACAGGACGCGATT
>CAZBNJ010000038.1:0-17163 GCA_964493515.1 uncultured Oscillospiraceae bacterium
GCAGCTGAACGGACTTGAACACGTCTGGGGCAAGGTGATAGACTGCTTTGAGACCGACGGCGGCGACGACATGGACATCTACATCGCCTGCAAGTGAGGGAAAAAGAAATATATTGAAAAACGGACGGCCGCGAGGTCGCCCGTTTTTCATACGGTACTTGAAGTTCGGCGAGAAACGTAGTAAAATAGTGGCAAACGTGGTTTTCAAAGGAGGGCCAAAACTATGGCTGAAGTTAAGAAGATACCCGAGCGCGGCGAGATTGCCGAGCAGTTTAAGTGGAATACCGCCGACATATTTCCGTCGGACGAGGCGTGGCAGAAGGAGTGCGACGCGCTGAAGACCGAGATAGGCAGGCTCGCCTCCTACGCGGGCAAGCTCGGCTCGAGCGCGGACACGCTCTATTCCTACCTGACCGAGGCGCACGACATAGGCGACCGCTTCGAGTCGGTCTATCTCTACGCGTCGCTCTGCCAGGACAAGGACACCCGTGTCTCCGACTATCAGGCGATGGCGGGCAAGGCGATGATGCTCTATGTCGAGCTGAGCGGCGCGACGTCGTTTGACACGCCGGAGATACTGGCGATAGACGACGCGACGCTTGACCGCTTCTACGCCGAAAAGCCGGAGCTTGAGCTGTACCGCCGATATATCGACGTCGTGCGCGACCGCCGCGAGCACACTCTCTCCGACGCGGAGGAGAAGCTGCTTGCAGCCGCCGGCGACATGGCAGGCGTACCCGACGACGTGTTCAGCAAGTTTTCAAACGCCGACATGACCTTCCCCGACGCGATAGACAGCGAGGGCGGTCATCACCCGCTGTCCAACGGCTCGTTCGTCCACTGCCTCGAGTCGACCGACCGCGTGCTGCGCAAGGACGCCTACGAGAAGTTCTACTCGGTCTACCGCTCGTCGGTAAACGCCATCGCGGCGATGCTCGGCGGTCAGATGAAGCAGCTCAAGTTCTTCGCCGACGCGCGCAAGTATCCGAACACGCTCGCGGCGGCGCTGGGCAGGACCCGCGTGCCCGAGAGCGTCTATCACAACCTGGTGGACACGGTGAACAAGAATCTGGACAAGATGCACCGCTATGTCGCGCTGCGCAAGAAGATGCTCGGCGTGGACGAGCTGCATATGTACGACGTATACGCGCCGATGGTCGGCGACGTGGAGATGAACATTCCCTTTGAGCAGGCAAAGGAGACTGTGTACGACGCGCTGGCGGTGCTCGGCGACGACTACCGCGCGATACTCAAGGAGGGCTTTGAGAACCGCTGGATAGACGTCTATGAAAACGTCGGCAAACGCAGCGGCGCCTACTCCGCGGGCAGCGGAAAGCCGCATCCGTTCGTGCTGCTCAACCACAAGGACAATCTGGACAGCATGTTCACCCTCGCCCACGAGATGGGTCACGCGATACACAGCTATCACTCGATAAAGCATCAGCCGCTGCCCTATCAGAACTACGTCATATTTGTGGCGGAGGTCGCCTCCACCTGCAACGAGGCAATACTGATGGAGTATCTGCTCGAGCGCACCACCGACAAGCGTCAGCGCGCGTATCTGATAAACTACTTCCTCGAGCAGTTCAAGGGCACGCTCTACCGCCAGACGATGTTTGCCGAGTTTGAGCTAAAGATAAACGAGCTTACCGCCGCGGGCGAGACGCTCACCGCCGAAAAGCTCTGCTCGGTGTACAAGGAGCTGAACGCGAAGTATTTCGGCAAGGATATGATAACCGACGACACCATCGCGCTCGAGTGGGCACGCATCCCGCACTTCTACGCAAACTACTATGTATATCAGTACGCGACCGGATACTCGGCAGCCATCGCGCTTTCCCGCCGCATCCTCAAGGAGGGCGCGCCTGCGGTAAGGGACTACATCGGCTTCCTCAGCGGCGGTTCGTCAAAGGATCCTATCGACCTGCTCAAGGGCGCGGGAGTGGATATGTCCAGCCCCGCACCGGTGCAGGAGGCGCTCGATCTGTTCGGCGAGCTGATAAGCGAAATGGAAGAACTGATGAAGTAAAGACGCTCATTCGCAACCAACGGAGGTGCTTTATGAATAACTATTATGTATATGCGAGTGTTCGCTGACCGGGAGGTTTGCGAATAATCTCGACGCATTCCTCCCGTGAAAGATGAACACTTTCAGGAGGAATAACCCAGTGAACAGGGAAAACAGGCGCAAAACATTTGAAAAAGATTACTACAAGACCCATCGCTGCGACGAGAGCTTCACCTGCCGCGTATGCGGACGGCTTGTCACTCCCGACGGCGCGGGCAGCGAACACCGGAACCACTGCCCCAACTGTCTCTGCAGTATACATCTGGATGTGGAACCGGGAGACCGCGCCGCCGACTGCGGTGGAATAATGGAACCGATAGCCGTGTGGGTACGGAAGAACGGCGAGTGGGCAATAGTCCATCGATGCAAACGATGCGGGGCACTCAGCTCCAATCGGGTGGCGGCGGACGACAATCCTCTGAAGCTTATGAGCATTGCCCTGAAACCGCTGTGCGAGCCACCGTTTTCCATCGAGCGGCTGGAGGAGATGACCGAGAAGTGACCGAAAAAGCGGGAGTGAGAAACCACTCCCGCTTTTTGTCTTGCAATCTTCCCTTTGCTGTACTATAATGGGAGCATCTTAAAAAGAAAATCAAAAGGATACGACACCAATGAAAATAATCATCGTGGGCGACGGCAAAGTCGGAAGTGCTCTCGCCCGACAGCTTAGCGGCGCGGGTCACGACCTGACCATCATCGACTCCGACCCGAAGGTACTGGGTCAGAGCGCCGACCAACTGGACGTAATGGTCGTCAACGGCAACGGCGCGACCATGCACACCCTCCAGGAGGCGGGCGCGGACAAGGCGGACGTGCTCATCGCCGCCACCAGCCGCGACGAGCTGAACCTGCTCACCTGTCTCACCGCAAGGCGGCTCGGCACGGTGCACACCATCGCGCGCATACGCAACCCCGAGTACGCCGATCAGCTGGTCGAGATGCGCGACGAGCTTGGTCTGTCGCTGACCGTGAACCCCGAGTTCTCCGCCGCGCAGGAGGCGTATCAGCTGCTCCAGTTTCCGTCCTTCCTGAAGCGCGAGTCGTTTGCCAAGGGGCGCGTCGAGATAGTCGCGCTGCCGATAGGCGCAAACTCGCAGCTCTGCGGCATAGCAATGCACCAGCTGCTCGACATCGCGCGGGTGAACGTGCTCGTCTGCGCGGTCGAACGCGGCGACGAAGTGTACATCCCCGACGGCACCTTCACGCTGCGCGAGGGGGACACGATATACGTCACCGCGGCGCTGGACAGCCTCGCAAAGCTGGTCAAAAACCTGGGTCTTGTCGAGCACAAGGTGAAAAATCTGCTGATAATCGGCGGATCGCGCATCGCGCTTCAGCTCGCAAACCGCTGTCTCAAGAGCGGCATAGCGGTCAAGATAATCGAGCAGCGGCATGAGCGCGCGGTCGAGCTTGCCGAGCTGCTTCCGTCGGCAACGATAATCGAGGCGGACGGCTCACTTCAGGACGTGCTTGAGGAGGAGGGCATCCGCTCGTACGACGCGGTGGCGACGCTCACCGGCATCGACGAGGAAAATCTCGTGCTGTCCATGCTCGCGTCGAGCATCGGCGTGGGCAAGGTGATAACCAAGATAGACCGCATACAGTACACCGAGCTGTTCCGCCGAAACGACATCGGCTCGGTGATAAATCCAAAGGACATCTGCTGCGCGAACATCGTCCGCTATGTCCGCGCAATGTCCACCGCCTCCGCGTCGGAGACGATGATAACGCTGCACCCGATAGCTAACGGCAAGGCGGAGGCGCTCGAGTTCCGCGCGCTTGAAAACACCCGCTATCTCGACGTGCCGCTCAAGGACATACCGCTCAAGAGCGGCATACTCATCGCCTGCATCACTCACCAGGGTCGCACGATAATCCCGCGCGGCGACAGCCGGTTCTATCCCGACGACACGATAATCGTCGTGACCTCCGGCGGCCGCACCGTCAGCGACCTTGCCGACATCTTCGCGGACTAAGGAGCTGCTATGAACCGAAAGATAATCGGCAAGATGATGGCGTTTTTGCTGCTGCTGGAGGTGCTGTTCCTGATACCTCCCGCAGCGATAGCGTTTGCCGACCGCGCCTATTCCGCGTTGCGCGGCATAGTGATAACGATGGCGATAGCACTCGCGCTCGGCGCGCTGCTCTGGCTCATCTGCCGCAACGCCTCCAGAAGCTTTTACGCGCGCGAGGGATTTCTGATGACCGCGCTCGGATGGATACTGCTGTCCGCCGTCGGCGCGCTACCGTTCTACATATCCCGCGAGATACCGCGCTATGTGGACGCGCTGTTCGAGACGATAAGCGGCTTTACCACCACCGGCGCGTCGATACTCACTAACATCGAGGGGATGAGCCGTGGGCTCGTCTTCTGGCGCTCGTTTACCCACTGGCTGGGCGGAATGGGAATACTCGTGTTCCTGCTCGCCGTCGTACCGATGGGAAAGGAGGGTCACTCGGTGCACGTCCTGCGCGCCGAAAGCCCCGGCCCGAGCGTGTCAAAGCTGGTGCCCAAGCTCCGCCAGACCGCCTCGATACTCTACTCGATATACATTGTTTTGACGGTGCTCTGCACCGTGTTTCTGCTGTTCGGCGGCATGGATTTGTTCGACGCTCTCTGTCACGCGTTCGGTACGGCGGGAACCGGCGGCTTCGGCGTGAAAAACGATTCGCTCGCAAGCTACTCTGCCTACTGCCAGACGGTATGCACCGTGTTCATGGCGCTTTTCGGCGTGAATTTCTCGGTCTACTTCCTGATAATCCTGCGCAAGTTCAGGCAGATATTCAAAAGCGAGGAGCTGTGGACATATATCGGCGTTATGCTCGGCTCGATGCTGCTCATCACCCTCAATATTCGCGGGCTGTTCCCGTCGATCGGCGAGGCGCTGCACCACGCGGCGTTCGCTGTGTCCAGCATAATGACCACCACCGGCTACGCGACCGAGGACTTCAACCTCTGGCCGCAGCTGTCGCGAACGATACTCGTCGTGCTGATGGTGTTCGGCGCGTGCGCGGGCAGCACCGGCGGCGGCGTCAAGGTCGCGCGAATAGTCCTTCTCGCAAAGGGGCTTAGCCTTAGGATAAAGCAGATGCTGCATCCGCGCAGCGTAAATCTCATCCGCTCGGAGGGGCGCACGGTGGGCGATGAGACGCTTCAGGGCGTGTACACCTATATGTCCGCCTACTGCGCGATAGCGGTCATCTCTATCCTGATAATCTCGCTGGACGGCTTCTCGTTTGAGACGAACTTCACCTCGGTCATATCGTGCATAAACAACATCGGCCCGGGACTGGACGCGGTCGGCCCGACCTCCAACTTCTCGGCGTTCGGCGACCTGTCCAAGGTGGTGCTGATGCTGAATATGCTGCTCGGGCGGCTGGAGATATTCCCGATACTCGTGATGCTGAACCCGAAGGTGTGGCGCAAGGCGGATTAACGCCGAACCACGGCAAGGAGCGAGTGAATGGAGAGAAAACACTATATAGATAACTTGAGATGGATGGCTATCCTGCTGCTCTTTCCGTTCCACGCCGCGCAGATATGGAGCGGAGGCGAATACAGCGGCTTTTACATATGGTCGCACACGAACGCCGTTCTCTATGCGTTCTCATCCGCCGTATATCCGTGGTATATGACGTTTTTGTTTGCAATCGCAGGCATGAGCTGCGGATACGCGCTTCAAAAACGGACGACCAAACAATTTGTCGCGGAGCGCACGAGAAAACTGCTAATCCCGTTTTTCTTTGGGGTGCTCGTGCTCGTTCCCGCAATGACCTACACGGCGGAAGTGTTTTTCAACGGATACACCGGCACATACTGGCAGCAGTACGCGCTGTTTTTCACAAAAGAGACCGATCTGACGGGATATCACGGAGGCTTTACTCCGGCGCATCTGTGGTTTTTGCTCTATCTGTTCGTCATTTCTCTGGCGGCGCTTCCGATCATTCTCCTGCAAAAGAGATGTTTGCCGAAACGCGGAGCCGTCAACGTCCCGTATTTCCTCATCATCCTGCTGTTCGTCCCTGAGTGGCTCTGCCTATATATCCTGAACATCGGCGGCAAAAGCCTGGGACAGTTCATGCTGCTGTTCCTGTTCGGGTACTACATCCTCTCGGAAGAGAGCGTTCTGCAAAAGCTGAAACGATATCGGTTCGTAAGCCTTGCGATATGCGTCCTTTCCGGCGGTCTGTACACCTATCTGTACTGTTTTGAAGGTCTCCGAAACATCCCGATGACCGGACTCTATGTCCTTTTCGGCTGGGCGGGTATCATCACGCTGCTCGGTATAGGGCAGTCAAAGCTGAACTTCCGCAATCGGCTCAGCGACTATCTGACCCGCGCTTCCTTCCCCGTTTACATCCTCCATATGCCTATTCTGGTAGTGGCGGGGTTTTTTGTCCTGAAATTACCCGTTGGCGTTGCGGGACAATTTTCGCTTATCGTGCTTATCTCCCTTGTCGCAACCTTTCTGATATATGAAATGGCAAAGAGAGTGCCGTTCCTGCGCTTTCTTCTCGGGATACCGCGATACGGGCAAACTGAAAGAACTACTTGACTTTTTTCGACAACGCGACTATAATTCAAGCATTAGTGCGGTTTTTCGCACAATAAAGCTCACAAAGGAGAAATTGGAAAATGAAGAAGTTCGCAAAAATTATCGCCATTGTCATGGCAGCGGCAATGCTTCTCTCGCTTGCCGCGTGCGGCGAGTCGAAGGAGCCTGCGGCAAAGAAGGACAAGTATGTCGTCGGCATCTCGCAGCTGGTCACCCACGAGGCGCTCGACGCCGCGACCGAGGGCTTTAAGGCCGCGCTGACCGAAAAGCTCGGCGACAAGGTGGAGTTCATCTATCAGAACGCCGCAAACGACACGGCTGTCTGCGCGACCATCGCAAACGACTTTGTGTCCAAGAAGGTCGACCTCATCATGGCAAACGCCACTCCGGCGCTTCAGGCGGCAGCCACCGCGACCAGCGACATCCCGGTGCTCGGCACCTCGGTCACCGAGTACGGCGTCGCGTTCGGCATCACCGACTTTACCGGAGTGCTCGGCAACAACGTGTCCGGCACCAGCGACCTCGCCCCGCTCGACCAGCAGGCGGCGATGATACACGAGTGGTACCCCAACGCAAAGACGGTCGGTCTGCTCTACTGCTCGGGCGAGCCGAACAGCCAGTATCAGGTGGACACCGTTCAGAAGGAGCTTGAGAAGCTCGGCTACACCTGCACCCAGTATCCGTTCAGCGACTCAAACGACGTCGCGGCGGTCTGCCAGACTGCGTCCGACGCGTCTGACGTCATGTATATCCCGACCGACAACACCTGCGCCTCGAACACCGGCATAATCGACAACATCTGCCGCGGCAAGACCCCGATATTCGTCGGCGAGGAGGGCATATGCAAGGGCTGCGGCGTCGCGACCCTGTCGATAAGCTACTACGACATCGGCTACAAGACCGGCGAGATGGCGTATGAGATTCTCGTAAACGGCGCGGACGTGTCCACGATGGCGATAGAGTACGCGCCCGAGTTCGTCAAGAAGGCGAATCCCGACGTGTGCTCGGCGCTTGGCATCACCCCGCTCGACGGCTACGAGCTCATCACCGCCGAAGTCGAGGAGTAAACCATGCTTGCACTGCTCCAAAGCTTTGCCGGCGCCGTCCCGGGTGCGGTCTCGCAGGGACTTATCTGGGGCATTATGGCGATTGGCGTGTACATCACCTATAAGATACTCGACGTCGCCGACCTGACGGTGGACGGCTCGATATGCACCGGCGGCGCGACCTTTGTCGTGCTGTTCGCTGCGGGCGTGCCGGTTCCTGTCGCGATGCTCGCCGCATTTGGCGTGGGCATGCTCGCGGGACTTGTCACCGGACTGCTCCACACCGCCTGCGGAATACCCGCCATACTCGCGGGCATACTAACGCAGCTTGGACTGTGGAGCGTCAACCTCGCGATAATGTCCACAAAGTCGAATGTCGCGATAAACATTCTGGACCAGAAAAATCTGGACCAGATGCTCGTGTCGCTGCGCTTCGTACAGGAGGTGGCGGACGGACGGCGTCCGTTCTGGCAGCATCCGATATTCGTCGTCGGGCTGTTCACGCTCGCGATAATCTTCCTGCTCTACTGGTTCTTCGGCACCGAGCTCGGCTCGTCGCTGCGTGCCACCGGCGCGAACGGCAACATGGCGCGCGCGCAGGGCATAAACACCAACGTGACCAAGGTGCTCGGTCTGATGCTGTCCAACGGATTGGTCGCCCTCAGCGGCGCGCTGCTCTCGCAGTATCAGAGCTTTGCCGACGTCAACATGGGCAAGGGCGCGATAGTCATCGGTCTCGCGGCGGTGATAATCGGCGAGGTGGTGTTCGGCAAGCTGTTCAAAAATTTCGCGCTGAAGCTGCTTGCGGTGTCGCTCGGCGCAATAATCTACTATGTCGTCATTCAGGCGGTGGTGAGCCTCTCCAACATAAACACCCACTACCTGAAGCTGATATCCGCCGCGATAGTCGCGGTGTTCCTTGCGATACCCTACTGGAAGAGCCAATACTTCGGACACCACGCGAAAAAGGAGGCGGAGCCTCGTGCTTGAGATAAAAAATCTGCGCAAAGTGTTCAACGCGGGCACCGTCAACGAGAAGGTCGCGCTGGACGGCGTCGACCTCACGCTTGAGGACGGCGACTTTGTCACGGTCATCGGCGGCAACGGCGCGGGCAAGAGCACTCTGCTCAACGCCGTCGCGGGCGTATGGCCGGTGGACAGCGGCGAGATAACGATAGACGGCGTTGACGTCAGCAATCTGCCCGAGCACAAGCGCGCGGCGTACATCGGCCGTGTGTTCCAGGATCCGATGATGGGCACGGCGGCGACGATGCAGATAGAGGAAAATCTCGCGCTCGCGGCGCGTCGAGGCAAGACCCGCGGTCTGAAGTCGGGCATTACCAAGGCGGAGCGCGAGCAGTATCGCGAGATGCTGAAGATACTCGACCTCGGACTTGAGGACAGACTGACCAGCAAGGTCGGACTGCTGTCCGGCGGACAGCGCCAGGCACTGACCCTGCTCATGGCGACGCTCCGAAAGCCGAAGCTGCTGCTGCTCGACGAGCACACGGCGGCGCTCGACCCAAAGACCGCGCAGAAGGTGCTTGAGGCGACCGAGCGCGTGGTGCAGCGCGACAATCTTACCACGCTGATGATAACTCACAATATGCGCGACGCGATAGCGCACGGCAATCGGTTGATAATGATGTACGAGGGCCGGATAGTGATAAGCGTCAGCGGCGAGGAGAAGAAGAAGCTGACCGTCGAACAGTTGCTTGCCGAGTTCAGCCGCGCGAGCGGTTCGGACGAGGCGGACGACAAGCTGCTTCTGGGTTAAAAAAGCATAACAAAACAGGCGGGCTGCGGCTCGCCTGTTTTTTGTCGCTCTATCGGCCGCAAAAAAGTGCGGGACAGGCACTTGCGCGCCGCGTCGATATGTGCTATAATGTGCGTACAGACGTTCGGATACCGACAGGAGGGCTATGCCATGAACAGATTTACCGAGGAGCTGATACGCCGACGGATGCACGGGCTCTACCTCTCCCGCCAATGTGACAGCCTTGTCGACCTCTCGTGCGAGCTGCTCGGTCTGCACTGCTGGTTTCACCGCAACGTCGCCTTCTCGGCGGTGATACGCGGCGCAGAGCTTGCCGGCTGGAAAACCAAGCTCGTCAAGACATGGCTGTATCGCGGCACGCTGCACGGCGTGGCATACGAGGAGCTTCCGTTGCTGCTCGCCCTCCACGCGGATGCCGAGCCGTGGAGCTGGTTCGGGCTGCCGACCACGCAGATCGACGACGTCGCCGACGAGGTCATACGGCTGATGAACGACGGCGTATACTCGCGCGCCGAGATGCGGCTCATCTTCGCCGACCGCTTTGAGCGGGAGACGGTGGAGCGGCTGTTCTCGCCGTGGGGCGGGATATTCGTCTACCTCGCGCGGCAGGGGAAAGTGTCCTTCCGCAGCATGACCAGCCGCGACTTCGACCTGATAAACGCCGAGCCGACGATGAGCCGCGACGAGGCGCTCGACATCCTGCTGCGTCGATTCTTCGAGGTGTACGGCCCGGCGACGCTTGCCGACGCGGAGTGGTTCTTCGGACTGAAAAAGGGCGAGACCGCCGGTTTTGAGCCGCGCGGCTTGAAGATATTCGGCTCGAACGGACGGAACGTCTACTACTGCTCAAACGCAGACGCGGACGACCTGTGCGAGATACCGCGCGTGACGCTGCTCAGCGGCTTCGACCCATACATAGTGAGCTACATCGACCGCTCCGCCGCACTTGACGACGAGTACCGCAAGGCGGTGATACTCAAGTCGGGCATCTGCCTGCCGACCATCGCGGTGGACGGGCGGGTCGCGGGCATATGGAACATCAAGAAAAACGAACCGATCGTCGAGTTCTTCTCGTCACAGCCTAAGTCGGTGCGCGACGCGGCAATGGACAAGGTCGCCGAGATGGCGTTCCGAACGCACGGCCAGATATGAAAAAGACCTCGGGAGCAGTCCCGAGGTCTTTTGCTGTGCTTTGTGCTTCTTGGTCGGACACATTAAAATTTACTCAACAAGCATCGAAAAAAGCTGACAAAGAAGGCAAAAACTCCTATCAAAAACATAAACATCGGTTTTTACCTCCGTTCGTCTGTTGCGCGGAGTTTCTCTTGATACCCGGCGGTCAGAACTAATTCTCCACGCTCGTTCTTTGCTATGTCAGCCCATTCAAGGATGGCAGCCAGCACAAAAACAGGGTCATAAACCGCTTTTCCTTTCTTGCCCTGACGATAATAGCCTACAGCGCCGACAACCGTTGTTTCGTCACAATCAGGCTCACCAAGTTTATTGTTTCTGCCGTTTCCCTTTCTTGCCCGACCTCCCTGTGAGCGCAAGAGGTCGACAATAACATCAAACACTTCATACTCGTAGGGTTTGCTTACAGGAAGCTTGTCACAGAGAAATGAAATGCCATCCGGGGCAACCCGAATTTCACAGGGCAACCCTCGCGCAGTATGTACAATAGCCCTTCCATTGTTTTTCATAAGTTCCCTCTTGATAATGTCCGATGCTTTTGTACTGTCCCTTTCAATCTTCCAGTCTGACATATCAGTTACCTCCTCGTTTTCTTCTATTTGCGCAGTCTCATCCGCCAGTCCCATGGCAATAAGTACGTCGTCTAATTTCTTTTTCGCGGTTGGATAGGAAATTCCCCATTCTCCCTGAACAGCCCGCATATTGCCCCGATGCTTCAAAAAACAAATGAGCAATTCAGTCTGTTCTGCATTTAGCAGTTCAAAGGGACTCAATTGAAATTCGTTGCGCAGCTCCATTCCACAGTTCGGGCAACTCAAAGCCGCAATTTTCATTTGTCCTCCGCAAGATGGACATTTAGAAATTATTTTGACCAAAATGGCACCTCCTTCTTTTTAATAGTAGCATAGACTTCACTACTTGTCAATATAGATTTTAAAATAATTTAAGTCTATTCTACAAAAAGACCTCGGGAGCAGTCCCGAGGTCTTTTTCTGTGCTTTGGCGAGGTGTCACCCGTCGTGTCCGCCTCGGTGATCCCACTTACTGGTAATCGACCACTCCGACCCAGCTTAGCAGGAACTCGCGCTCCTCCGGCTTGCCCTTGACCGACTGCGACGCGGCAACGATCGGCAGCCACTTCTGAACATACTGGCGCGCGGTGTCGCTCTTGCGGCAGAACAGGTCGAGGTACTTCTCCGCTCCGTTTATGTCGCCCGCGAGCCAGAAGGTAAGGTAGGTGCGCGCGGCGTCGGCGCTGGCGTTGCCCTGCGTGGCGTGCGCCCAGTCGATGATGTACGGCTTGCCGTCGTCGTCCGAGATTATCACGTTGGAGGGGCAGAAGTCGCCGTGCAGCACCTTATCGTGGGTGGGCAGGCTGTCCAGACGCGAGTGCAGGTCGTAGCGGGTGGTCGCGTCCAGGTCGGTCTGGCTTATCTTGCGCTGCATCTTGTCCTTGATGCGGCTGAGCATCGGGCACTTGCGGCTGTGGATGTCCAGCTGGATGTCGACCAACTGCTCCATGTACTTGTCGTAGTTGTCCGAGTCCTCCTTCATCAGCTGCGAGAGCGTCTTGCCCTTGATGAACTCGTTGACGATGGCCCACTTGCCGTCGATGGTGGTGACCTCCTTGAGGTGCGGCATGAGTATGCCGGTCTCCTCGATGCGCGCCTGGTTGAGCGCCTCGTTTAGGATGTCCGCCTTGGAGTAGCTCTCGTCAAACGCCTTTATGCAGAGGTCTCCGTCGCGATATATCGTCTTGGACGTGCGGACTGCGATAACCTTATCCAGTTTCATTCTTCTCTCCTCCTTACTTCTGCTTGCGGCCCTTGGTGTTGGTCTGCTTCACGCTGTCGGCGGCGGTCGGCATCTTCGGCTCGACAAAGTGCTTGCCGTAGTAGGCGTTTAGGTACATCTGCTTTATCTCGCTCATCAGCGGATAGCGCGGATTCGCACCGGTGCACTGGTCGTCGAATGCCTGCTCGACCATGTCGTCAAGGCGGTCGAGGAAGTCCTTCTCGTCAATGCCGTATTCCTTGATCGTCGCCTTGATGCCAACCTTCTTCTTCAGGTCGTTTATCAGCTTGATAAGACCCTCCAGCTTCTCCTCGTCGGTCTTGCCGGAAACGCCCAGATACTCGGCGACCTCGGCGTAGCGGCGCAGGGTGTGCGGATGGTCGTACTGTGAGAAGGTGCCCATCTTGACCGGAGTCTCGCTCGCGTTAAAGCGGAGCACTTCCTCTATCATCAGCGCGTTCGCGACGCCGTGCGGCAGATGGTGGAACGCGCCCAGCTTGTGCGCCATCGAGTGGCAGACGCCGAGGAACGCGTTTGCGAACGCCATGCCCGCCATCGTCGCGGCGTTGGCCATCTTCTCGCGTGCCTCAACGTCGGTCTGACCGTTGTCATAGGCGCGCGGCAGATAGGCGAATATTGTCTTGAGCGCCTTTAGCGCGAGACCGTCGGTGTAGTCGGTCGCGAGCATCGCGGCGTACGCCTCCAGCGCGTGGGTGACCGCGTCGATGCCGCTCGCGGCGGTAAGTCCCTTCGGTGCGGACATATGGAAGTCGGTGTCGATTATCGCCATGTTCGGCAGCAGCTCGTAGTCGGCAAGCGGGTACTTGACGCCCGACTTCTCGTCGGTGATGACCGCAAACGGCGTGACCTCCGAGCCGGTGCCCGCCGAAGTCGGGATGGCGACGAAGTAGGCCTTCTCGCCCATCTTCGGGAAGGTGTAGATGCGCTTGCGGATATCGACAAAGCGCATTGCCATGTCCATGAAGTCTGCCTCCGGATGCTCGTACAGCACCCACATTATCTTTGCCGCGTCCATCGCCGAGCCGCCGCCGAGCGCGATGATGCAGTCGGGGTCAAACGCGCGCATCTGCTCCGCGCCGGCCTTCGCGCAGGCGAGCGTCGGATCGGGTTCGACGTTGAAGAAGCAGGTGTGGGCGATTCCCATCTCGCTGAGCTTATCGGTTATCGGCTTGGTGTAGCCGTTCTCATACAGGAAGTTGTCGGTTACGATGAACGCCTTGCGCTTGCCCATCACCGTGCCCAGCTCGTCGAGCGCGACCGGCAGGCATCCCTTCTTGATGTATATCTTCTGGGGCGTGCGGAACCACAGCATATTCTCTCTCCTCTCGGCAACTGTTTTCACGTTTATCAGGTGCTTGACGCCGACATTGTCGCTTACCGAGTTTCCGCCCCACGAGCCGCAGCCCAGCGTGAGCGACGGAGCGAGCTTGAAGTTGTACAGGTCGCCTATGCCGCCGTGCGAGGAGGGGGTGTTGACAAGGATGCGGCAGGTCTTCATCCGCGCCGCAAACTCGTCCAGCTTCGCCTGCTCGGTGGTGGCGTTGAGGTATATCGAGCTGGTGTGGCCGTAGCCG
Organism: uncultured Oscillospiraceae bacterium; assembly: GCA_964493515.1. Lineage (GTDB taxonomy): Bacteria > Bacillota > Clostridia > Oscillospirales > JAAYOS01 > CANRIN01. The sequence continues at coordinate 14,028 of CAZBNJ010000038.1, forward strand.
CCGTCGGCTATGAGCCGCTCCGCCTTATCGAACGCCTCGCGGATGTTCTTTGCGCGGTACATCGCAAGCACCGGCGACAGCTTCTCGTGGGCAAACTCCTCGCTCAGCTCAACGCTCTCGACCTCGCCTATCAGTATCTTCGTTCCCTCCGGAACGCTGACACCCGCAAGCTCGGCGATGCGAGCCGCCTTCTGGCCGACTATCTTGGCGTTCAGACCGCCGTTAATGATTATCGTCTTGCGAACCTTCTCGGTCTCGGCGGGGGTGAGGAAGTAGCATCCGCGAGCCGCAAACTCGCTCTTGACCGTGTCGTACACCTTGTCAAGCACGATGACCGATTGCTCGGACGCGCATATCATGCCGTTGTCGAAGGTCTTGGAGTGGATTATCGAGCTTACCGCGAGCAGTATGTCGGCGGTGTCATCGATTATCGCCGGGACGTTGCCCGCGCCGACGCCGAGCGCCGGTTTGCCGGACGAATACGCCGCCTTGACCATGCCGGGACCGCCGGTTGCGAGGATGATGTCTGCCTCCTTCATGACCAGGTTCGTCATGTCCAGCGACGGCACGTCTATCCACGCGAAGATGCCCTCCGGCGCGCCCGCCGCTACCGCCGCGTCGTACACAACCTTTGCCGCCGCGATGGTGCATCCCTTTGCGCGCGGATGCGGGCTGATGATTATTCCGTTGCGCGTCTTGAGCGATATAAGGCACTTGAATATCGCCGTCGAGGTCGGGTTGGTGGTCGGAATGACCGCCGCGACCACGCCTATCGGTTCGGCGATCTTCTTGATGCCGTACGCCTTGTCCTCCTCTATGACGCCGCAGGTCTTGGTGTCCCTGTACGCGTTATAGATGTACTCGGCGGCGTAGTGGTTCTTTATGACCTTGTCCTCCACTATGCCCATGCCGGTCTCCTCAACCGCCATCTTTGCAAGCTCAATGCGCTGCTTGTTTGCGGCGGTAGCGGCTGCGAGGAATATCGCGTCCACCTGCTCCTGGGTGTATGTGGCAAACTTTCGCTGCGCCTCGCGCACCCGCGCTATCGCAGCCTCCAGTTTTTCCACGCTGTCTACGGTCTCGAACTCTTTTACAGCCATGACTTGTGCCTCCTGTGCCCTGCGGATTGATTTTAGATCAGAGGGTATATCCTCTATCTGTTAAAAGTTTAACACAATTTGTCGGCTTTGTAAATTGACAAATTCCATGATGTGTGTGTCCTTTATATGGGTGCTGTATGTTCATAATATCCCACCCTTCCCGACACTCTATGCCATCGTAATTTACCACACCTAAGCGTCGATATCGCTTCCCGCCCGGATCCGGCAACAAAAAGGGACGGCAGCCCGTCCCTTTTCCACGTTATTTCTTCTCCTTCGGCGGAGGCATGAACCCCATAAACGGAGGCGGCAGCTCCTTCGGCGTCTTGCGTATCTCGTCGCTCACCGCCGTCTTGAAGGTGTGCTCTCCCGCGTCCAGCGTGTGCGTGTCGCCGCCTATGACCAGCTCTGCGGTGCATCCGAACGGCACCACGACCGTGTAGGTCACCTCGTCGCCGTCTATCCTCCAGCCGCACTCCCACCGTCCGGACGCCGAGTCGTACACCGCGTGCGCGTGGGAAAGCTGCGCGTTTGCCAGCGGCTCGAGGCGCGCGTGCCGCCAGCCGGGAGTCGCGCCGCGCAGTCCGCAGACATAGCGGTACATCCACTCGACCACCGCGCCGTAGGCATAGTGGTTCATCGACGACATTCCGTTGCGGTTGACCGTGCCGTCGGGCAGGACCGAGTTCCAGCGCTCCCACTGGGTCGTTGCGCCCAGCTTTATCTCGTTGAGCCAGCCCGGGTAGTCCTCGCCGAGCAGTATCGTGTATGCCAGATCGTTCAGTCCGTTGTCGCTAAGCGTCGGGCAGAGCAGCGGCGTGCCAAGGAAGCCGGTCTGGAGATGATACCTGTCCTCGTACAGCTTCTTGTTCAAAAACTCGACGATGCGCGGACGCATGGTCTCGGGCACGATGTCGAACTTGAGCGCTATCAGATACGCGGTCTGAGTGTCGCAGACGCACCGACCGTTCGGCGAGAAATACTCGCGGAGCATGCTCGCGCGTATCTGCTTGGACAGATCCTCATAGTATTCGGCGTCCGCGGTGTTGCCAAGCTCCGCCGCAGCCTTCGCCACCAGCCGCGACGAGTGCGCGTAGTACGCCGACGCGATGTAGTGCTCGTCGGTGCCGCCGCTCGGCGCGTGCGGATTCTTGTAGTTGTCCAGCGCCAGCCAGTCGGCGGTATGGCCTCCGGTCTGCCACAGACGCTTGCTGCCGTCCGCCTCGTCCAGCTTGAACAGGTAGTCGACATACGCCTTCATCGCGGGATAGTCGCGCCCGAGCTGCACCCTGTCGCCGTATGCCTGATACACGTTCCACGGCACAACGGTCACGACGTCGCCCCAGCCGCAGATGCACATGATGTCTCTTCGCGGCTCGTTCTTCGGCGTCGCGACCGGCACATATCCCGGCACCGCGCCGTCTATTATCGACTGCTCGCACGCCACGTCCTCGATGAACTTCGCGTAGAAGGCGGGGGTGTACTGATTAAAGCAGGCGGTCCCGCTGAACACCTGTGTGTCCCCCGTCCAGCCCATGCGCTCGTCGCGCTGCGGACAGTCGGTGGGCACGTCGAGGAAGTTGTCCCGCTGACCCCAATAGGTGTTGGACACGAGCTTGTTGACAAGCTCGTTCGAGGTCTCGATCCAGCCGGTGCGCTTGAGGTCGGAGTGCATCACGCACGCGGTTATCCTGTCCGCGTCTGGCTCCATGCCAACGACCCGCAGGTATCTGAATCCGAAGAAGGTCCCGTGCGGGCGTATCTTCGCGGGCTTGCCGTTTGAGATGTACTTAAAGGTCGCACGGGCGGAGCGCAGCGTCTCGCGATAGAACTCTCCGTGTTCGAGCACCTCCGCGCAGACAAACGACACCTCCGCGCCCGCAGGCAGGTCGACCTCCGCCTCCATGTATCCGGTCAGCATCTGTCCAAAGTCGAGCAGCTTCTCGCCGCTCGGCGTGGTGATGACCTCCGCCTTCATGCGCTCTATCACGCGTATCGGCGCGTTCGAGCGGTCCACTATCGGCACCGGCTTTCCG
>CAZBNJ010000039.1:0-16823 GCA_964493515.1 uncultured Oscillospiraceae bacterium
TAAATAGAGGGACACTTCTCCGGAAAGGAGGCAAACAAATTGCCAATTATACTAAAGCGAAAAACACACTCGACCGCGTGGCCGAGTGTGTTTTCGTTGCATCCTCTTTATCGGCGCATGGCGTCTATCCTCGCCGCCATGTCTTTCATTATTTCCGGAATGTTTATCGCCTGCGGGCAGACCTTTGTGCACTTGCCGCAGCCGACACAGTTGGACGGCATCTCCTCCGGCTTCAGTCCGCCGAGACGGAACGACCGCCCGTCCATCTTCAGCTCGTTGTATATCGAGATGAGCGCCGCTCAGCGCCTCATCCCCATCCGAGATTCGTCACGACCGTTCTGCTCTCCGCCCAGCGCACCGTGTCACGGGTGCTGCCCGGCGCAACGGCGTAGGCGATGAGATTGTCGCACGCCTCTATCATCAGGCGATTTGCACGGGTTATCGCAAGGCGTCGAGGAACTGACTCTATGCCGTCGGGATAGTAGGTGCCGTCAAAGCCGTCGGGCGTTTTTACCGGACGCTCTGCGGGGTGGTAGGGCAGAAGCAGGTACAGCTCGATACTTGTACTTGTACGTTTCAATTCAAGCACCGCCGTCGCCGCCATGCGGTCGAAACTGCCGTACTGCCCGACGTAGAAGGTCGTCACGCCGAGGTCGACGTGGCGCTTGACGGCGGCGAGCAGCGCGGGATAGATGTCGGCGGGCGCGTCGCGATGCCCAAGAAAAAAACAGGTCATGTCACACCTCCGTATACAGTATATTGTGATTATACCCACAATACATATTTTCCGCAATCCCCTTTATACTTAGGTCAGATAACTTGGCATAGGGGTGATTGCTATATTCGACTACACACCGCTGTGGGAGACCATGGCGCGCAAAGGCGTGACGCAATATCAGCTGCTGAAGGGCGGCATTGACAACAAGACGTTGGATTCGTTAAAGAAGGGCAGGAACATCACGATGATAACGCTTGAACGGCTGTGCAAGATAATCGGCTGCACGCCAAACGATATTGTGAGAGTCGAATAACAGCTGTCGGGCGCGTTGCTCGGCAGCTTTCTATTTACCGTCCCTTATTTTCATTGCCAAGCCCGACCATCTGTGCTACAATGATATAAACAAGTTTTGACAGGGGGCAGAAGGATGTTCAAATACGAAATGCACTGCCACACGGCGGAGACGAGCGCCTGCGCCCGCACATCCGCCGCCGACATGGTCGACTTCTACAAGGGTCTGGGCTACACCGGCCTTGTGATAACCGACCACTTCCTCAACGGCAACACCGTCGTGCCGCGCGACCTTCCCTGGCGCGAGCGGGTGGAGCGGTTTGTCGAGGGCTATCGCAAGGCAAAGGCGCGCGGCGACGAGATAGGTCTCGACGTGTTCTTCGGCTGGGAGTTCACCTTTGGCTTCGGCAGCGATTTTCTTACATACGGGCTGGATGAAAGCTGGCTGCTCGCCCATCCCGACTGCGACAAGCTGCATATCAACGAATTCTGCGACCTTGCCCACGAGTCGGGCGGCTATGTTGTCCACGCCCATCCCTTCCGCGAGGCGGGATACATCGACGTCATCCGGCTCACGCCGCGCAAGGTGGACGCTGTGGAGACGATAAACGCCTGCCGCACCGAGTTTGAAAACCGCATGGCAGACATCTACGCCGAAAACTACGGACTTCCCAAGTCCTGCGGCACCGACAATCACCACGGCCCGCTGCCGTGCTATGCCGCGCTCGAGCTTGACTTCCGCGCAAAATCTCTCGGCGAGATAATCGACGCGATACGCGCCGGAAAACACACGATAAAGCTGTATCAAAACGGCGAGCTGTAAGCCGCCGTCAAAAAATCAAACGGAGGTATGACCACTATGTCAAGAGGCTACTACACCATTACCACGATCACCGACTTCGGCCCGTATATCACCAAGCTCGTGCTGCCCATGCCGAGCGCCGACGCCGCAAAGGCTGCCACCGCGTCCACCTTCTCGGTGTTCGTCGAGCGCACCGACGACAAGGGCGAGACCCTGATGCTTCCCAAAAGCTGGATGGCGCGCGATGTCAAGGAGCCGAGCAGGGGCTACGTCCCGGTAAAGGCCGCCTATCCGTCGGACATAGACGGCAACGCCTGCGAGGGCGGCGAGTTTGTAACGCTGGACGTTGCATACGGCCCGATGATGCAGCTGTCCGCCACTATATGCGCGCCCGCCGGCATGAACGTCTACATAAAGAGCCTCTACACCGTCACCCAGACCCAGCCGATGGACGGCGCAAACGGCCTTGTCTACGACTTCTGCCTCGGAAACTCGACCCCCCAGGCGTATGGCTGGCTCAACGACCGCTCGACCGGCAAGGAGCCGCTCGGCTACGGCTATTTCGTTCCGCAGAAGGTCGAGCCGGGCAAGCGTCCGCTGATAATTTGGCTGCACGGCGCGGGCGAGGGCGGCTCCGACCCGACGGTCGCGTACACCGCGAACAAGGCGGTCGCGTTCAGCTCGGAGAAGGTGCAGAGCTACTTCGGCGGCGCGTATGTGCTCGTTCCGCAGACGCCCACCTTCTGGATGGACGACGGCTCGGGTCAGTATGCCAAGGACGGCTCGACCCGATATGGTAAGTCGCTCAAGGCTTGCATCGACGAGTTCGTCGCGAAAAACGAGAACATCGACCGCGACCGCATCTACATTGGCGGCGACTCGAACGGCGGCTTTATGACCATGCGCATGGTGCTCGACTATCCCGACTTCTTCGCCGCCGCCTTCCCGTGCTGTGAGGCGCTGTACGAAAAGACGATAACCGACGAGAACATCGCCTCGATAAAGCATCTGCCGATATGGTTCACCCACGCCAAGAACGACCCTGTGGTCAAGCCGGATGAGACGGTCGTGCCCACCTACAAGCGCCTCGTCGAGTCGGGCAACAAGAACGTCCACTTCACCTTCTGGGACAAGATAGAGGACATCCACGAGGGCTTCAAGACACCGGACGGCAAGCCGTTTGAGTATCTGGGACACTTCGCCTGGATACCGCTGTACAACGACGACTGCAAGCTCGACTACGACGGCAAGCCGGTGGTCGTGAACGGCAAGGAGGTCACCCTGCTCCAGTGGCTCGCCCTCCAGAAGCGCGCGTAAGATTTATCGCACACAAAAACACCCTCTCCGCTTGGGAGAGGGTGTTTTTCACTGTCTGTTCGCTGTCGTCACGCGCGCGGGCGCACGACCACGTTCGATATCTCCGCCTCGCCGAACGCGAAGAAGCCGAGATTCCTGTCCTTCAGGTCGTACATACGGAAGCTGAGCGCCGCGTCGCTGTTCACATACACCACGCCGATGCCGTCCTCGGTCACCACCTCAATGTCGTACACGCCGTCGCTCACGTCGTGCAGCGGTGCCTCCAGCTCGGTGTCATACGGGAAGGTCTTGCCGCCCTCCTCGTACATCCGCAGCCAGGAGCGGTACACCAGCCGGCCGCGCTGCGGCTCGACGTACAGATAGTAGCCCTCCTTCATCTCGTCGGTGGTCTGAAGGATAACTCCCACCTGCTGCGCGTCCTTGGCGTGTATCGTCGCGTGGAAGTAGCAGCTGTCCGGCTGCGCCTGCATCAGCATCAGCTGCTGCGCCGACGGGTCGCTGGACACAAAGCTGTCCCCCTTGCGCTCCCAGCCCTCGGTCATCGGCGTAAAGCTGTTCTTCATCGGTGCCGCGAACTCACCGAGGCGGTTCTTGGGCAGCGCGAGCCCGAGGTCGCCGTCCGGCTGCTGAATGAGCTGATGGACGACCACGTTGCCGCCCCAGTCCCATGTGCGATAGTCCACCGTCTCCATCTTGTCCGGCCAGAAGCCGTAGATGTTGTTCTCCTTGACCGGATTCCAACCAAACAGATACCGCTCGCTGCCCTCTCCCGCGGTCTTTGCCGCGTAGAACGCGCGCGCGTCCAGACGATGGTTCTTCGGTATGCGCCACTTGTTCTCGCCCACCTTGCACTTGACATAGTAGTTGCCGAACAGCGTGGTGTAGTTGGAGAACACCAGATAGTACCAGTCGCCCATGCGGAACACGTCGGGGCACTCGCACGCGCCGTTGAACCGCGCGGGGAAGTATATAGGCTCGCGATACTCCCACGTCTTGAGGTCCTTGGACACGCACAGTCCCACGCAGCCGGTCTGACCGTGCGGCTTGTTCGCGCGCGCCGCCAGGAACATCCAGTATTCGCCAAGCTCCTCGCGATAGACGATACGCGGGTCGCGCCAGTCCGACTTGTGGTATATCTCGCCGTCCGGGCCGAAGATGTCCGCCTTCTGGAACTCCCAGTTGTCAAGCGAGCCGTCACGGCTGATATAGTGGGTCACGAACTGCTTGCCCTCGGGGAAGACGCAGGCGAACAGGTGCCACACGCCGTCCTTCTTGATGAGGTCGCCGGTGCCGCCGAGAACGCCTATCGGCGTCTCGTCGCTCATGTGGATGAGGTCGCTGCTCTCCATGCGGTGCCATCCGCGCGGCAGATTCGGGTTCGTCCTGTCCTTCCAGCCCTTGAGGTAGAACAGCTGGTACTTGCCGTCGATATACTTGGGTATTACATCTCCGCAGCGAGCACCTTCGTAACAGTAGAACAGTTTGGTCGACATTTTGCATCCATCCTTTCAAAATAATTTACAACTAAAACTTAATGATACCCTTCTTCATTACCTTCCTGTCAAGCAGCGCGCGGTACGCCTCTACCGAGTCGTCAAAGTCGAAGTAGTCGGAGATGAAATCCTTCAGAACAAGCTCTCCCGAGCGTATCCACTCCATCACCTGACCGTGCGCCTGACCCTCCTCGCGCTTGCGCGGCATCTGCTGGAAGATGACCCTCCAGTTGTAGTCGGCACGGCTGAAGTCAATGGTTATCTTCTCCTCGGCGGGAACGCCGTAGCAGAGCACCGCGCCCCTGTCCTTTATCAGCGGCATCGCCTGTGTCACGATAGCCGGAACGCCCGCGGCGTCGAGCACAAAGTCCACGCCGTCGGGATAGATGGCGCGCAGCTCGGCGGAGATGTCCCCCTTTGCGCTGTTTATCAGATGTTCGGCGCCGTAGGCTCTCGCCTGACCGAGCTTCTCGTCCACAATGTCGCAGGCGACGATGCCCTTCACGCCGAGCAGGCTCAGCATCTTGATATAGGTCAGTCCCACCGGGCCGCAGCCAAACACCGCGACCGAGTGCCCCGGCTCTATGCCGAAGTATCGGATGCTGGACAGCACCTCGCGGAAGGTCACTATCATCGTCGCGTCCACCGGATCGATGTCCCGCGGCAGTACGGTCTGGGCAAACGCGCAGTCGGGCGCTTCGCCGTCCGCATACGCCTCCGGATCGCAGACCACCGCGTACTCGCTCAAAGCGCCCCACGCCGATGTCAGCCCGGGCAGATTCTCCTCGTCGGCGTCCACAAACGGAAGCAGCACGCGGTCGCCTATCTTCAGGCTCCGCACCTTCGAGCCTACCTCAATGACCTCGCCCACTCCCTCGTGGCCGAGCATTATCGGGTACACCGACTTGGGAAATCCTTTGAACGCGTGGTGCAGCAGCTTCACGTCGGTGCCGCACATTCCGCACGCTATCATCCTGACGAGCGCCTGACTCTCGCCGTATCGCGGTCTGTTGACCTCGCGAAGCTCGAGCGCGCCGTCCTTATCAACGACCAAAACTCTCATCGTACCATCTCCTTTATTTGCGCCACAATGTGGCGGTTGACAACTTCCGCGTTTTGTGGTACCGTTTTCTTGGAGCGAAATCGCGGAAAGGAGGAACTTATGTCGGAAGAAAACAAGATAACAGTTATAACCAAATACTCTACCGGCGGCGCTGAGAGCCACACCAGTGGTCTGGTATCCTCCGGCGGCGGCGACCCTGACAGTCTCACCAACTCAAGCCCGGTCGAGTTTCAGGAGCTGAGCTGTCCCGCGCCCGGCACCCGCACGCTGTCCACCTACAATTACAGCCATGTCACGGTGGAGGAGGTGCGCGGCATATCCGGGCATCCAAAGCTCCATCGCCACGACTACTTCGAGATAATATTCCCGCTGTGCGACAGCTTTGAAATGCAGATAGAGTCGATGCTGCGCGGGTTCGGACGCTGGGATATTTGCGTGCTCAACTGCACCACCAAGCACACCGAGCATTTCAAACAGGGCGATTCCCTTTTCTATCTGCACCTGTCCACCGACTATCTGCGCGCGGAGCCGACGATCGAAAAGGTCAGCTTCCGCAGCTTTGGGCAGATGTCCGAGTTCTTCTACCGCGACCTCGGCGACACACCTCGCCACTATAAAAGCTGCATCCACTTCCACTACGTCGGCGGGGACATGGTGTCGCCGCTGCACCGCATCTTCACGCAGATGCGCGGCGAGCTTGAGCACAAGGACCCGGGCTTCCAGCTGCTCGAATACGCGCTGGTGTTCCGTATGTTCTGCATACTCACCGACCCCACCTTCTACCGCGCGGAGTACATAAACCTCGGCAGTGACGACGGTGCGTCGCTCGCGCTGTCCGCAAAGCAGATACTCGACCGCACCAACCGCAAGATGACCAAGGACGAGCTGAGCGAGCGTCTCAACTACGACGCCGAGTACATAAACCGCATCTTCAAGCGCCACTACGGCTATTCGATACCCGAGTACAACCGACGGCGCTGTATGCAGCTCGCGGCGGATATGCTCCAGAACACGCGGCTGTCGGTCAGCGAGATATGCCGACGGGTCGACTACACCAACCGCACCCACTTCTATCGGATGTTCGCCGAGCAGTACGGCTGCACGCCCGTTGAATATCGCGCGCGGCAGTTCTCCAGCACATCCACCGCAGCAAAGGGCAAATAACCTACACAAAAAGTCGCCGAGTTTAACTCGGCGGCTCTTTGCGTCTGCTTACAGTTTATATCTTGTGCGGTATCTTGTCTGCGTAGTAGTCGGTGCGCGGTATCCACGCTAGGAACTTCTGCAGCTCGAGATCCCAGAACGCGAACTCGTGCTCAAAGTCGGGCAGCTCGTCGTAGCGATGCTCAATGCCCATCGCGTCCAGATCGTTGTGCAGCTCGACCGCGCGCTCGTAGAGGAAGTCCTCCTTGCCGCAGCAGAGGAATATCTTGGGCAGCTTGCCGCTCGCCTTTGCCTTTGCCGCAAGCTCGAGCAGATCCGGCGAGGCCTTGCTGCCGTCCGGCATGTTCTTCATCAGACCGATCGAGAAGAAGCCGGATGCCGCGAAGCGCTCGGGGGTGGTAAAGGTGTGCAGCATCGTGCCGTAGCCGCCCATCGAGTAACCGCAGATGAAGGTGTCCTCCGGACGGTCGGAGATCGGGAAGTAGCTGGTCAGGAACTCGGGCAGCTCCTTGGACAGGAAGTCGAAGAACTTCTCGCCGCGAGCGCCCTCACGGTTGTGATAGCGCGAGTTTCCGACCGAGCAGGTGACTATCGCTATCTGCTGCTCCTCGGCATAGCGCTCAGCCGAAGTGTAGCGAGTCCAGCAGTGATAGTCGTTGCCGGCGCCGTGAAGCAGGTAGAGCACCGGGAACTTTGCCGCGAGCTTGTGGCTGGGCTGGGTGCCGTCACGACCGTCGCAGGAGCTGAGCGAGGGGAGCGTCAGCTCGATCTCTACCGGAACACCTATCGAATAAGAGTGGAAATTGATGTTTAGCTGTGCCATGCTTTTATCCTCCGTTTTTTAATTTCGGCTTCCGCCGTCTTTCACTTTTATATATACCACAATCGCGCGTTCATATGCAACCTTACATCCACAACCTGGATAAAACCGACCACTCGAAGGCAAAAGAAGTCGGGAAAAGATACAGTCATTTGTTGCTAATTTTCTGAAACGACACTTCTCGACATGTATAATTATAGTTGCACCTGCACAAGTCCCCGCTCTGCCCATGTCATTATAATGCGGCGACGCGGGACGCGGGTATATGTTCACAGGGACGTCCGTCCCGAGTACGCAATTCTTGTTAGGAGGACAAAATGAAGAAAGTATTTGCACTTTTGCTTGCGGTCCTGATGATGGTCGGACTGCTTGCCGGCTGCGGCGGCGGAAGCGAGGAGAACCCCTCGAACGAGCCGTCCACCGCGCCGTCGGCCGCGCCGAGCTATGTGGCGCCGAACGAGGACGATGATGTCGACTACACCATCGAGCTTCCGCTGGTCGAGGATACCTACGAGTTCGACTACTGGGTGTCCAACATCAGCTTCGAGGACTTCGCGTCCTACGACGACAACCTGTTCTTCCAGTGGATGGAGGACCAGACCAACGTCCACATCAACTTCATCCACCCGCCCACAGGCGGCGACAATGAGGCGTTCCAGACCCTGGTGCTTTCCAACGACTACCCGGACTTTGTCCAGAACGTGTACAGCTACTACTCCGGCGGTCCGGACAAGGCGATAGCGGACGGCTTCCTGCTCAGCCTCAACGAGTATGTCAACCAGTGGATGCCCAACTACCGCTCGATCGTCTACCGCGACGAGCAGACCTTCGTCCAGTCGATAACCGACTCGGGCAACCTCTGGGCCGTGCACGAGATTCTCGACCGTGAGCAGGTCGCGGTCGACGGACTCGGTGTCCGCGCCGACTGGCTGGACAAGGCGGGCAAGACCACCGCCGACATGGAGACCATCGACGGCGTCGGCGAAGTGCTTACGCTGTTCAAGGAGTACACCTATGAGAACGCCGGCCCGCTGTACCTGTCCGGCGGCGGACTCAACAGCGCCGGCTGCCTCAACGCGGCATATGGCGTTGTCAGCCCGACCTGGATGTCCAACGGCTTCATCAACAAGGACGGCGTCGGGACCTATTCGCCGCTCGAGCCGGGCATGAAGGCGTACATCGGTCAGATAGCCGAGTGGTACTCGCAGGGTCTCGTCAACTCGAACTACATCGCCGACGCGTCCTTTGCCACTCCCGAGGATCGCTGGGGCAACGGCGAAGTCGGCGTCGGCCAGTTCTGCTACGTCAACGACAAGAGCTTCGCGGCAGCGGCTGCCAGCAGCGCTGTCAATCCCGACCCGGACTTCCGCCTTGCCGCCATCGCCACCCCGAAGCTCAACGCTTCCGACAACTGGGCTACCGACATCCACATCAACACCGCCACCCGCCTGGTCTATCCGAACTTCTCGCTCGGCATCACCAGCGCCTGCTCGGACATCGAGCTCGCCTGCAAGTGGCTTGACTATCAGTGGACCGAGGAAGGCATCCACGCCAGCAACTGGGGTCCGTACGAGGGCGAGTACGGCGACGACACCGCGACCTACTACGTCGACCCGACCGACGCCAACGGCGACGGACACGAGGAGTGCTACCAGCCGTGGCTGCTCAATAAGTATTCCTCCATCTTCCTCGTTCAGATGAAGGTCGCCCGCCACGTTGCTCCGAACTACACCATCTGGAGCCGCGAGTGGTCGGCGCTCGAGCCGTATCAGATCGAGTACACCAGCATCTGGGATCGCGCGGGCCGCGACTGGGTCTGGTCGAGCGCAGTCACTCTCACCGCCGACGAGGGCGCCGAGGCTTCGTCGATACTGACCAACTGCAACACCGCCTTCAACGAGTGGGCAGCCAAGGTCATCACCGGCGAGAAGTCGATAGACACCTACGACACCGAGCTCGTCCCGATGCTTGAGGGCATGAACGCCGCTCGCGCCGTGGAGCTGTACCAGGCGGCTCTCGAGCGCTATAATGCTCGCAGCCAGTACCTCGACTGATTCGAGATACCGACCTGATCTGACCTAAACATTCGACCCCGATCGGTTCGTCCGGTCGGGGTCGAAAATTTTGACCGCAGACACCTGATCACGCCGCAGCCGCATATCCTATCTATGCAACCTTACATCCACAACAGGGATAAAACCTGCCGTCCGAAGGCAAAATAAGTCATAAAAGGATACAGTTATTTGTTTCTATTTCCTGAAAGGACACTCTGAGGCGTGTATAATTATAGTTGCAAATGTACAAACTGTGGGTCTACTTATATATTTAAGGTGGTGATGCGCGACACGGATGCACGCTCGAAGGGACGATACGTCCCAAGCAATCGTAATGATTTTTTTAGGAGGATAGAAATGAAGAAGGTATTTGCACTACTGCTTGCGGTCCTCATGATGGCAGGACTGCTCGCCGGTTGCGGCAACAGCGGAGAAGAGAATCCCTCCACCGCGCCGTCGACCGCTCCCTCGACCGCTCCGAGCTACGAGGGCCCCATCGACACCGATGACACCAACTACACCATCGAGCTTCCGCTGGTCGAGGACACTTACGAGTTCGACTACTGGATGCCGGGTGCCAGCTTCGAGGACTTCGCGTCCTACGATGACAACCTGTTCTTCCAGTGGATGGAGGACCAGACCAACGTCCACATCAACTTCATCCACCCGACCACCGGCAGCGAGAGCGAGGCTTTCCAGACCATGATTCTCTCGCAGAATTACCCCGACTTCATCCAGAACATCAAGGGTTATTACTCGGGCGGCATGGACAAGGCGATAGCCGATAAGGTCGTGGTTCCGCTCAACGATTATATCGATGAGTATATGCCGAACTACAAGGCCACCGTCTATCGTGACGAGGAGACCTTCATCCAGAGCATAACCGATACCGGCAACCTCTGGGGCATTCACCGCATCGCCGACCGCCCGCAGACCGCTGCTGACGGCCTCGGCATCCGCCAGGACTGGCTCGATCGTGCCGGCATGACCACCGCCGACTGCGAGACCATCGACGGACTCGGCAACGTTCTTGTCGCGTTCAAGGAGTACACCTATGAGAACGCCGGCCCGCTGTACCTCGCTCGCGGCGGCATCAACGGTCAGTACTGCCTCAACGGCGCCTATGGCGTCTCCAGCCCGACGTGGAACAACTCCGGCATCATCAACAAGGACGGCGTTGCGACCTACTCGCCGCTCGAGCCGGGCATGAAGGCGTATGTCGGTCAGATAGCCGATTGGTACGCACAGGGCCTGGTCAACAGGAACTTCATCGCTGACGGCGCTTGGTCCGCTCCGGAAGATCGCTGGGGCAACAGCGAAGTCGGTGTCGGCCAGTTCTGCTACGTCTTTGATAAGACCTATCAGACCGCCGCTGCCAACAGCGAGCTGATGCCCGATCCGAACTTCAAGCTGGCTGCTATCACCTCGCCGAAGCTCAACGCTTCCGACAGCTGGAGCGACATCCATCTCGGCGCTATAAACGCGGTCGTCACCTCGGGTAACTCCGCCGCCATCACCACCGCCTGCGACAACATGGAGCTGGCGTGCAAGTGGTGGGATTATCAGTGGACCGAAGAGGGCAAGCAGGCTTGTAACTGGGGCCCGTATGTCGGCGAAGAGGGCGACACCAACGCCACCTACTATATCGACCCGACCGACGCCAACGGCGACGGACACGTCGAGGTCTATCAGCCGTGGCTGATGGCCAAGTATCCGAGCGTCTATCAGCTCCAGGTCAAGGTTGCCCGTCACGTTGCTCCGAACTACACCATCTGGAGCCGCGAGTGGTCGACGCTTGAGCCGTATCAGATCGAGTTCTGCGAGATCTGGGCGCGCGTCGGAACCGACTGGGTCTGGCCGGAGGGCGTGACCCTCACCGCTGACGAGGGCGCTGCTGCTGCGTCGATAATGACCAACTGCAACACCGCTTTCAACGAGTGGGCTGCGAAGGTCATGACCGGTGAGAAGTCGATCGACACCTACGACACCGAGCTTGTCCCGATGATCCAGGGTATGGACATCGACACCGCCATCGGCTACTACCAGGCGGCGCTCACCCGTTACCTCGACCGTGCTCAGTTCCTCGGCTAATCCGAGCTTCTGAACTCAATCGAATAAGTAACAACCCGACCCCGATCGGCTCGTCCGGTCGGGGTCGAGAATTAAACCCCGAACGGAGGAACGCAACAATGAAACTTGGCATTATCGCAAATCCCGAAATCGCAAGCCTCGACTATGCGAAGAACCTCGGACTCGAGTTCGTCGAGTTCGACGTCAACTGCGCCACCGGCTCGCCGTGGGACGACCCGTCCTCGCCGCGCTGCAGCGGTCACGCGCTTCTCAAGATGGCGGACGAGTTCAAGGCGGGCATCGCGCGCACCGGCGTGGAGGTCGGCGCGGTCGGACGCTGGGGCAGCCAGATACTCGACGCGGACGGCAAGATGATAGACAGCGAGTTTGACCACGTCAAGGCGCTCATCGACTTCGTCAAGCAGGTCGGCGCGGGCGCGTATCTCGTCAGCGTCAACTATGTCGAAGGACTCAGCTACTACAAGAACATCACCGCCGCGATAAACTACCTGAACAAGGTGTGCGAGTACGCGGGCGACCTTCCGGTCTGCATCGTCAACTGCAACACCGGCACGAACTATATCCGCACTCCCAGCGAGTGGCGGCTGGTGCTGACCGAGGTCCCGAAGCTGAAGATAAAGTACGACCCGTCGCACAGCTTTGTCCACGGCGGCCCGAACGGCGCGTACATGGAGGAAGCGTTCGAGTTCGGCGATCGCTTCGGCTATGTCCACATCAAGGGCGTCATCCAGGGCGCAAAGCAGGATCACTCCTCGATGGGCAAGTACTTCAAGTGGATGCGTGAGATACCCGAGCTCGGCAAGCTCGTCCGTGCCGAGATGGAGCAGAACGGCAAGTATTACGACAACCCGCCCGCCGGTCTCGACTCGATAAACTGGCGCGCGTTCATGGCGGTACTCTACAAGTACGGCTACGACGGAATGCTTTCGCTCGAGCCGCATTCCCGCGTATGGCAGGGTGACCTCGGCGAGCGCGGCGTCAAGTTCAGCATCGACTATATGCGCAGCCTGATGATATAACCGACCCCAAACAAAAAACCGTAGGACTTACGTCCTGCGGTTTTTTTGCGTTTTCGGGGAAAAAGTTGTTTGCGCGGGCGTTTTGTTCTGCTATAATTGAAGCAAAAGGAGGTGTCGCCGATGAGACGAATAGCCGCGCTCGCGGTCGTTTTTTCGCTGCTCTGCGGATGCGTTCCGACCGACGATCCGCTGCCCTCAACCTCCTTCTATGCGATGAACACCACGATGAGCATACAGCTTGACGGCGACGAAACCCTGCTGCGCGGCGCGGAGAACATCGTCTATTCGCTTGAGCGCAAGCTGTCGGTCACCGACCCGTCGAGCGAGCTTTTTGCGATAAACTCCCGCGGCGAGGGGGATGTGTCCCCCGACACCGCCGAGCTTCTCAAATTCGCGCTGGAGGTCTGCGAAAAGACCGACGGCGCGCTGGACATATCCATCTATCCCGTTTTGCGCGCGTGGGGCTTCACCGCCGATGATTACCGCGTGCCGGACGGCGACGAGCTTGCCGAGCTTCTCACGCTGGTGGACTACACAAAGGTGGACGTATCCGACGGCGCGGTCGTTCTCGCCGAGGGTATGCAGCTCGACCTCGGCGCGGTCGCGAAGGGCTTCACCGGCGACCGAATAATCGAGTATCTGCGTGAAAACGGCGTTAAGTCGGCGCTTCTAAACCTCGGCGGCAACATACAGGCGCTCGGCTCGAAACCGAACGGCACACCCTGGACGGTGGCGGTCGCCGACCCGCAGCACGGCGGCTATCTCGGCACGCTGGAGGTGTCCGACATGGCGGTCGTGACCTCCGGCGGCTACGAGCGCTGCTTCGAGTTGGGCGGCGTGACCTATCACCACATCATCGACCCGTCCGACGGACGCCCCGCCGCAAGCGGTCTCGTCTCGGTCACGGTGGTCGGCGGCAGCGGCGCGCTCTGCGACGCGCTCAGCACCGCGCTGTTCGTCATGGGGCTCGACCGCGCGAGCGAATATTGGCGCGCACACGGCGACTTTGAGGCGGTATTCCTCACCGACGGCGGCGAGCTGTATATCACGGCGGGGCTTGAGGATAACTTCGTCACGCAGGGGGAGTACGGCGGCACACCGCCCGTCGTCATCCGCTGACCGACGACAATACCCGCGCAAAACAGCGGTTGTCAATCGTCCCCTTTTATGGTATAATTATCCTGTATCATCAGAAACTATCGGGGAGGTCGAACGGTATGCACAAGGACGTAGAGGAGATACTGTACAGCGAAGATGTCCTGAAAAAGCGCGTTCGTGAGCTTGGCGAGGAGATCACAAGGGACTACGCCGGCAAAAGCCCGCTGCTCGTGGGAGTGCTCAAAGGCTCGTTCATATTCATGGCGGATCTCGTGCGCTCTGTCGACCTGCCCGCAACGGTGGAATTCATGGTCGTGTCCAGCTACGGAAGCGGCACCGTCACCTCCGGCGCGGTACAGATAATCAAGGATCTTGAAACGGACATCGGCGGAAAGGACATACTTATAATCGAGGATATTCTGGACAGCGGCAACACGCTGAGCTACCTCAAGGGCATCCTCGAACAGCGTGGCGCGGCGTCGATAAAGATATGTACCCTGCTCGACAAGCCCGCCCGCCGCAAAGCGAACATCACCGCCGACTACTCCGGCTTTGAGGTGGAGGACAAGTTCATCGTCGGCTACGGTCTCGACTATGCCGAGAAGTACCGCAATCTTCCGTACATCGGCGTTCTGGCTCCGCGCTGCTATCAGTGACGCGAGCCTTAAATAAACCATAAGGACGGTCACTGATTTTGAAACGCAAAATCCAACCCAAGGACATAATCTTCTATATCGCGGTGATAGTTGTGCTTATCGCCGCGATATGGGTGCTGTTCAGCTCGGCTCAAGCTCCGGAGGCAAGCTACTATGAGGTCTACCACTGGTTCAAAAACGGCTTTGTCACCGAGATGTATATGGAGGGGGACACGCTGTCGCTGAAGCTTCAGGACGGCACGGTCGCCCAGTACACCGAGCCGAACATAAGCTGGCTGTATAACGACCTCGGCGACACGATACGCGAGCAGATGGAAAGCGGTCAGCTCGTGCGGGTCGACCGCGTACCCGGCTATGAGACGCCGTGGTGGGCGATGTTCATTCCGTATGTGCTGATAATCGCGCTGTTCCTCGGCGTGTGGTTCTTCCTTATGAACCGCGCGGGCGGCGGAAGCGGAGGCGGCGGAGGCGCGGCGAACAAGTTCGGCAAGGCGCACGCGCGCGTCGGCTCGGACGATAAGCGCAAGATAACCTTCGGCGACGTCGCGGGCGCGGCGGAGGAGAAGGAGGAGCTTCAGGAGATAGTCGAATTCCTGAAGAACCCAGCCAAGTTCACCGCCGTCGGCGCGCGCATACCCAAAGGCGTGCTGCTCGTCGGCCCTCCGGGCACGGGCAAGACCTATCTCGCGCGCGCCGTCGCGGGCGAGGCAGGCGTGCAGTTCCTGTCCATCTCCGGTTCGGACTTCGTCGAGCTTTATGTCGGCGTCGGCGCGAGCCGTGTTCGCGACCTGTTTGAGCAGGCAAAGAAGTCCGCGCCGTCCATCGTTTTCATCGACGAGATTGACGCGGTCGGACGCCACCGCGGCGCCGGCACAGGCGGCGGTCACGACGAGCGCGAGCAGACGCTCAACCAGCTTCTCGTCGAAATGGACGGCTTCTCGGGCAACGAGGGGATAATCGTCATGGCAGCGACCAACCGCCAGGACATCCTCGACCCCGCGCTGCTCCGTCCCGGACGCTTCGACCGTCAGGTGTACGTCGGACTGCCCGACGTCCGCGAGCGCGAGGCGGTGCTGCGCATACACTCGCGCAATAAGCCTCTCGACGCCTCGGTGGACCTTAAAACGCTCGCAAAGACCTGCGGCGGGTTCAGTCCTGCGGACCTCGAAAACCTGCTTAACGAGGCGGCGCTGCTCGCCGTACGCGCCGATCGCGGCGTCATCACCAACGAAGACCTTCAGGAGGCGATGCTCAAGGTCGTCGCGGGCCCCGCGAAGAAGTCGCGCGTCGTAAGCGACAAGGAGCGCCGGCTCACCGCCTATCACGAGGCGGGTCACGCGGTGGTGATGAAGTGCCTCGTCCACCACGACCCGGTGCACCAGATATCCATAATCCCGCGCGGCATGGCGGGCGGCATGACCGTCAGCCTTCCCGACGAGGACAAGAACTTTATGAGCCGCAGCGAGATGTTCGAGAACATCATCAGTCTGCTCGGCGGCCGCGTCGCCGAAAAGCTGGTGCTCGACGACATCTCCACCGGCGCGTCGAACGACATCGAGCGCGCCACCGACATCGCGCGGAAGATGGTCACGCGCTACGGCATGAGCGAGGAGCTTGGCCCGATATCCTTCGGCAGCGAGCGCGACGAGGTGTTCCTCGGACGCGACTTTGCCCAGATGCGCAACTACTCGGAGGCTGTCGCGGCGCGCATCGACGCCGAGATAAAGCGGATAATCGACGCGGCGTACCTGCGCTGCGAGCAGATACTCAACCGCGAGCTGATGCGGCTGCACGGCGTCGCGGGCTACCTGCTCGAGTATGAGACGATGGACTCGGAGGCGTTCGACACCTACTTTGAAAACGGCATCCTCACCCCGCCCGACGGCGGCATGGTCGCGCCGAAGCACGGCATGGAGGACGAGCCGCCGAGCGTGTTCGAGCTGCCCGAGATGGAGCTGTTCGACGAGGCGGAGCGCGACGCGCAGGCGTTTGTCGACGAGCTGTTCTCGACGCCGTCCGAAACGACCGACGACGACCAGCAGTCACTTTGGAAGTAAAGAAGCGCGAGCGTAGAAAGAAATAAAAAACGGAGGCATATGCCTCCGTTTTTTTGCTCAATTTGTCACGTTCGCGTTGGGCACATTACGGCGTCTTAACGTCTGCCGCAAATCCCGCTCCCGAGCAAGCGGTGCTTGCTCTCCGCGGTCGTAATGCGGCTGGACGTTAATCCCCCTATG